>JBOHEL010000373.1:0-5202 GCA_050700995.1 Sciscionella sp.
CCGCTACGAGGCCATCGCGGTCAGGTGAGCCGCTCGCCTCGCCTGCGGGCGGGGTCCTAACAGCGCTTGGTTGGCGCACGGCCCGCTCGGCGGACCGGGAGGGCTGGGAAACCCGGGCAGGCCGCGCGCGTTCACGGGCCACGGCGTCCTCGCCCGCCTGTTTCCGCTTGCTCGCCATGACCGTGACGTCGCCGAACTCGATGTGGATCTCCTGGATGTCGGAGTCGAGGAAGACGGCGAGGATCTGCTCGATCTCGTCAACGCTCAACTCCATGGCCCACCTCCTGCATGATCGGTGCCGCCGTCGCCTCGCGCAGGTCGTCGACCCCGACGCCGGGGGCTAGGTCGGCGACTTCGAACCCGCGCGTGCCGACTCCGAAGACGCCGAGGTCGGTGTAGACGCGCTCGACCACCCCGCTCCCTGTCAACGGGTAGTCGCAGCGCTCGACCAGCTTCGAGGCACCGTCCTTGCTCCTATGGGTCATCAGCACCCAGATCCGCTTCGCCCCCACGCACAGGTCCGCGGCTCCCCCGACGCCCGCGACACGCCGTGGCGGCACCCGCCAGTTCGCGATGTCACCCGCCGAGGAGATCTGGTAAGCCCCCATGATCGAGAGGTCGACGTACCCGCCCCTGATGAGGCAGAACGACGTCAGGCTGTCCATGAAGCTGGCGCCTGGCACGACCACGACCGCCGCCTTTCCCGCGTTGACGATGTCCGGATCCGGCTCCTGATCGGCAGAGAGCGGCCCGACGCCGAGAATGCCGTTCTCGCTGTGCACCAGCACCGGCCGCCCGCGCAGCGCGGACACCAGCGCCGACGGCATACCGGTACCCAGGTTGACGATCCAGCCGTCCGGTATGTCGACGGCCAACCGCACCCGCATCTCGTCGACCGACCATGGCACGGGCTACCCCTCCCCGAACAGCGAGGTGTCCACGTTCAACAACCCACACGCGTTCTCGTAGAGGATCTTCTTACGGACGTGTTCCTTGAGGTCCATCCTTCCGAACTCCGCCAACCAGCGGTCGGGGCCGAACAGCGGGAAGTCGGTGCCGAAGAGGAACTTGTGCGGCATGACGCTGTTGAAGTAGGTGACAACCTCGGGCGGGAAGTACTTGGGCGCGGTGCCGGAGAGATCGATGTAGACGTTGCCCTTGTGCCTGGCGACCGCGAGCAGCTCCGAGTGCCACGGCCATCCGGTGTGGGCCGCGATGATGGTCAGCCGCGGGAAGTCCGCGGCGAGGTCGTCGATCGCGGGCACCGGCCTGCCGTATGCCAGGTGCAATCCCCTGCCGCCTGGCGAGTCGTTGCCGATCGCGGTCGTCCCGGTGTGGATGAGCACCGGAAGGCCGAGCGACTGGCAGGTCTCCCACAACGGGTAGAAGCGGCGATCGTTGACGTAGAGCTCCTGCGTGATCGGCTGGATCTTGACGCCACGCAGGCCCAGCCCCGTGCAACGCTCGACCTCGGCGACCGCCGCCGCGCCCTTCCACGCGTCAACGCTCGCGAAGCCAACGAACTGCCCCTCCGAGGTACGCGCCTCTTCTGCGATCTCGTCGTTGCTGATCCGAAGTCCGGTCGTCGTCTCGCTGTCGACATCGAACATCACCGCCATCAGCCTGCGGTCGCGGTAGAACTCCAGCGGGGTCTGGTTCGTCTCGCCCGTTCCGAACAGCTGCCGCGCGTCGCCGACCCGGGACTCCACACCGGATTTCCGGTCGGCGGTCAGCCGGTGGGTGTGCACGTCGAACGCGCGGAACCTCGCCATGTCAGCCCTCCGGAACCGTCTCGACGACCCGGTCGACGAAGGCGCACGGGGTGTGGATGAGGTCGGGGTCGAGATCGCCCGGCGCGACGATCCGCTCGACTTCGGCAACCGTTACCCTGCCCGCCATCGCCATCACCGGGTTGAAGTTGCGCGAGGCATGCCGGAACACCAGGTTTCCCCACCGGTCGGCCACCGTGGCCCGCACGAACGCGAAGTCCGCGCGCAGTGGCGGCGCAAGCAGGTAGCGGTGGCCGTCGCGCTCGATTACGTCATAGCCGGCGCCGAACTCCGCGCCGACACCGGTCGGTGTGAGTACGCCGCCGAGCCCGGCACCACCCGCGTGGATACGCTCCACCAGCGTCCCCTGTGGAACCACCTCAAGCTCGACCTCGCCGCGTTCCACCGCCTCGAGCACCTTGGCCGCCGTCGGACCGACCGGGTACGAGCAGGTGAGCTTGCGCAGACCTCCGGGATACGCGAGCCCGCCGAAGTCGGCGTTGTTGCAAATGACGTGCAGCCCGCACGGCCGCTTGCCGATCAGCGCCCGTAACAGCGCCGCCGGGAATCCAGGCCCGCCGAAGCCGCCGATCATGACCGAGCAGCCGTCACCGACGTCGGAGATCGCGTCATCGACCGAGTCGACCACCCGCTCGAGCGCCGTCGATGCTAGTGCCATCCGACCGCCCATCTGGTCGCCTATGCCGATCACAGCCAGCTGGCAGGGTCACCAGAGACCCTGCTGGTCACCGGCCGAGACTAGCATCATCATACAACATGACGGTATTATCGTGTACCTCGAAATGAGGTGACCACGTGAACACACGCAGCACCCGAGGAACGAGGCGTGCGAACGGAGTGCTCGCCGGGCTGTCTGCGGTCGTGCTCGCCAGTGCTATCGCGGCGTGCGGCTCGTCGAGCGGCGCAAACGCGGGATCCGCGTCCAGCGGCAACTCCGGCGGAAAGCAACTGACCTGGATTCACGGCATCCTGTACCCGAAGGGCGACTCCGGATACCAGCTGATGGCCGACGCCAAGGGCTTCTACACCAAAGAAGGCGTACACGTCGAGATCAAGAAGTTCGTCGGCAACGTCCAGCTCAACCAGGCGCTGGTGTCCGGTGCCATCGACTCGGGAGACACCGCGCCCGCACCCACATACGACGCCGTGCTCAGAGGCGCGCACCTGAAGATCATCGGTTCGACGCTTCCGAAGGTGACCTACGCGCTGATCGCGAAGTCGGACATCAAGACGCTCGCGGACCTCAAGGGCAAGACCATCGGCGCCTCGGCGCCCGGCGCCTACCCGGACGCGGTGACCAGGGCCATGCTCGCCAAGAAGGGCATCGACCCCGACAGCGTCAAGACTGTGTCCGCAGGTGCCGACGCGCAGCGGTTTAAGGCGCTGCTCGCGGGCCGCATCGACGCGGCCGCGGTGTCCGACCAGTTCGTACCGCAGGCTAAGAAGAACCCCAAGATCCATGTGCTCGCAGAGGCCCAGAACGTGGTCCCGGACTACCCACGCTTCTACATCGTCGCCAACGGCGACTCGCTGAAGAAAAAGCCCGAGGCGGCCGTGCACTTCCTCGCCGGCGAGATGCGCGGCCTCTGCTACGCCGTCATGCACCCCAAGGCCGAGCAGCACGTCGCGGCCAAGTACAGCAAGCTGCCCTCCGACGATCCGGGTGTCGTTTACGTGCAGCAGGCCATCGCCAAGGCACACGCCGCGTCTTCGAGCGCGGCGATCACGATGAGCAGGCTGAAGTTCCTGCAGAACTTCCGCATCCAGCAGGGCTTCCAACACGGGAAGGTCGACCTGAAGACGCTGGTGGACAGCTCCTACCGCCAGAAGGCACTGAAACTGGCCAACCTGCCGAAGCAGTGCCTCGACGACCCGAACGCCAACCACTGACGGCGTCCGCCTGCACGGACGAAACGTTGCCGATATGTAATCCGCCTAAACGTTGCTCCGAACGTGTGAAGGTGATAATACCGTAGTGTCGTATGACGGTGATACAGGTCGACGTCACGAGACGAGGTGCCGCCGTGAAAGCGACTGATACCGGTCGGACCGGATGGAAACGCCGCACGAAACGAGTTATCGCGTCGCTTGGTGCGTGCATCGTGGCCGCTTCGGTGGTCGCGGCATGCGGCTCGTCCAACAGCAGCGGCGGGAACGCCAACGGTAACAATGGCGGCAAGCAGCTGAGTTGGACGCACGGCATCCTCACGCCGAAGGCCGACTCGGGGTATCAGCTGATGGCCGAAGACAAGGGCTACTACAAGCAGGAAGGCGTGAACGTCGATCTCAAGCATTTCACCGGAAACCTGCAAGTCAGTCAGGCGGTGATCTCCGGGGCTATCGACTCCGCTGACACCGCACCCGCCCCCGCCTTCAAGGCGGTGCTCAAGGGCGCGAACCTGAAGATCATCGGCTCAACGCTCCCGAAGAACACCTATGCGGTGCTGGCACAGAAGAGCATCAAGAACTGGTCGGACCTCAAGGGCAAGGCCATCGCCGTCTCAGCGCCCGGCTCGTTCCCCGACTCGGTCGTGAAGGCGATACTGGCCAAGGAGGGCGTAGACCCCAACAGCATCACGACGGTCACCACCGGAAGCGACTCCGGGCGGTTCAAGGCGCTCACTGCGGGCCGGGTCGCGGCCGCGGCGGTGTCCGAGCAGTACGTGCCGAAGGCGAAGAACAACCCCAAGATCCACGTACTCGGCGAGGCCCAGAACATCATCCCCGAGTACCCACGCTTCTACATCGTCGCCAACGGGGACGCATTGAAGAAGCACCCCGAGGCCGCTGTGCGTTTCCTCGCGGGTGAGATGCGCGGCGTGTGTTACGCCGTGATGCACCCCAAGGCGGAGCAAAAGGTCGCGGCGAAGTACACCAAAATCTCCCCAACCGACCCTGGTGTCATCTACGACCAGCAGGCCATCGCCAAGGCACACGCGGCATCGCCCACTTCCGCGATCACGATGAGCAGGCTTGAGTTCGCGAACAACTTCCTCGTCAAGGAAGGCTTGCAGCAGAAGAAGGTCGACCTGAACAAGATCGTCGACAACTCCTACCGCCAGAAAGCACTCAAGCTGGCCAACCTGCCCAAGCAGTGCCTCAACGATCCCAATGCCAACCCGTGAGGGTAAGATGGGTGAGACGACGTCCACCGGAACCGGCCCGCGCGGCAGGCCGTGGGAGAAATACGTCCCAGCCGACGAGCTCGACCGTCTCGCCCACAACGGTTTCGGAGCCGTCCAGGGACCGGGTGAGCACCCGTGCCTCGTGGTCGTCGACGTCACAACGTCGTTCCTCGGCCCACGGCCCGGTAGTGACGAGCCACCTTCCGCGATGGGCTGCGGGCCCGAGGGTTGGCGGCGGCTGCCGACGATCGTCTGGCTGATCGAGACCATGCGTGGCGCGGGAATAC
>JBOHEL010000374.1:0-5174 GCA_050700995.1 Sciscionella sp.
GCGCCGGGCACCATGTCCACCACCGCGCGGATCGCGGAATGGGCCCGCAACAACGGGTTGAGCCCCGTGGTGAACTGGCTGGAGCAGCAGACCTACGCCCCGCCCAAGGTAGGGGGCGCGCCGGGCGTGAACTCCCCGCTGCGGCACCCACCGCAGGCGGGGCCACCGCAGCCCATGGTGGCGATGCCCGCGTCGATCCCGCCGCCTGCGCAACCTGCACTGCCGGGGGAGGGGCAGTGGCAGGTGATCGCGCGCGCACACGGGAAACCGGCGATGGCCGAAGCGTTCCTGCGCCCGGATGCGGTGCACACCTCCTACACCGCGGCGGCCGTGTGGTTCAACCCGCACCTGGTGCGCGCGCGGTTGCATCCAGGCACCGCGCAGCCCGGCGGGACCGGCTGGTCGGTGCCCTCTACCATCACCCGACCCTCCGGATTGCTTGCGGCGTTCAACTCCGGGTTCAAACTGGCCGACGCCCATGGCGGGTTCTACCAACACGGCCGCTACGCGAAAGCCCTGGCACCCGGCGGCGCGTCGATGGTGTTCTACCGCGACGGCACCATGACCGTGGGGCAGTGGGGCCGCGACGTGCACATGAGCCCACAGGTTGCCGCGGTGCGACAGAACCTGGTACTGCTCGTCGACCACGGTCGGGTGGTGCCAGGTATCGACGCCAACACCCAGCAGGTGTGGGGCGCGACCGTGGGCAACAAGAAATACGTGTGGCGCTCAGGTATCGGGGTGACCGCCACCGGCGGCATCGTCAACGTCATCGGGCCGCGCCTCTCGGCGCACGCGCTGGCGGTCCTGCTGCGACGCGCCGGTTGCGTGCGCGCGATGGAACTCGACATCAACCAGGAATGGACCTCCTACGTGCTCTACCACCACACGGGCGCGCCCGGTAGCGCCGGGCCGCACAACCTGCTCTCCACTATGCGGCGCTCACCGCAGCGCTACAACAGCCTCTCCGCCCGCGACTTCGTCACCCTGCACACAAGGAACCACATACCATGAGAATGCCTGACGTACGGGGGCGAAACGGCGCAGGCCGAGCTGGGCGACGCCCTATGCCAGGAGGCCTGTCCAGGCTCAGCCGTGGGGCGGGAAATCGTACAGCCGTGCGGGGTTGTCGACCAGGATCTGGCGTCGTGTCTGCTCGTCGGGAAGCCAGCGGTCGAGCACCTGGCGAAGATCGGTGGGGGTCGGTACGGGCCCCGGTGGCGCGACGTGGGGCCAGTCGGTCCCCCAGATCAGGCTATCGGGCGCCTTCTCGCAGAGGGCTTCGATCCTCGGCAGTAGTGTCCGTGCCGCGTCGGCCTCGGTCGTGCCAGGAGCGAGCCGGTATCCACCGGAGAGGGTGACCCACGCCGCGCCGTCACTCGCCATGGCGAGCAGTTCGCGCATCGGTTGATCCCCGATCCCGACCTCTGCGGGCAGATTGCCAAGATGGTCGAACACGACCGGCGTCGGCGATGCCGCGACCGCCTTGGGCAGCCAGTCCATATGGGTGCGCAAGTCCGTCCATACCTCGATGTGCCAGCCGAGGTCGGCGATCCGCCCGGCGAGTCGAGGCAGAGCGTGCACGTCTACGCCCCCGGGGAACAGGTCCTGAACCCGGACGCCGCGCACACCGGAGTTGTGCAGTACGGCCAAATGGTCGGTGTCGCAATCCGGAGGTACGACTGCGACACCCCGAAGCCGCCCTGGCGCACTGCGCAGTGCCTCGACGAGCACGCCATTGTCGGTCCCGTATGTACTGGGGTTGACCAGCACGCCACGCTGCAGCCCCAGCTCAGCGAGTAGGGAAAGGTAGCTGGCCACCGGTGCGTCGTATACGTGGTACTTGGCATCGCGCACCGACGACGGGACATCGGAGCGCATCACGTGCGCATGGGTGTCCGTCGATCCTGCCGGGAGCACAGACATGGGCGGCAGCCTAGCTAGTGACCGCCGAGATCCACGATCGGTCCGGTCCGGACCGCGACTGTGCGGGGCGCCTCGCCGTGCGGGGTCACCGTGCGTGCCGCGCGGAAGATGATGTCCGCGTCCGTCATGTGTCACCTCCTGCCGAGATGCCGAACGGATAGAACTCCGGCTCGTCGAGCCGGTACCGGCGGATGGCCTCGGTAGGGGCGCCCGGTTTCACCTCCGCCGTCGAGACTAGTTCGCTCAGCACCGCGACGACGATCGATTCCCGATCGACCTTGAAGTGGCGCCGCAACGCCCGCGTTGAGGCCGGCCGCGTGCTCACGTAGTTCGTGGAGTATCTCGTCCATCTCGAACGCGGCGGTGATGGTCTCGATTAGCACCGTGGCGCGGATGGTGCTCTGTGGTATGCCCAACAGTGCCTGCGCACGGCGGAAGATGTCGTTCCACAGGTGCGCTTCGCGATGTCCCTCCAGCTTCGGACTAGTCGAGACAGCCGAAGTGCGGGCGGGCGACTGGGCGGTCGCGGCGGCGCCGGCCGACCTGCGGGACCGTCGGGTCGAGATCACCGGCCCGACCGACGCGAAGATGACGATCAACGCGCTCAACTCGGGCGCGAATGCCTGGCTGGCCGACCTGGAGGACGCCAACACGCCGCACTGGCGCAACGTGATCGGCGGGCAGGTCAATCTCCGGCGCGCCATCCGCGACGAGCTGATCCACGTCAGCCCGAAGGGCAAGCGCTACGAGATCGACCGTGTCGGCACCCGACCGACCATCGTCTTCCGGCCCCGTGGTTGGCATCTGTCGGAGCGGCACATCAGGATCGACGGAGCGGACCGTACTTCTACCTGCGCTAGGAAGTCGAGTGTGCCCGACTTCGCGATGGCCTGCGCACGACTCGCCCGTGCGTTCAGCAGTTCGGTCCGTCGGGCGTCTAACTCGCGGTGGAGGGCGGCGGCGAAGTCGAGTGCGTCCGGCGTGAGGACCTCACCGTCTCCCTCGACATCGGTCGACGCGACATCGGTCGTCATCGGTGTGCCTCCCCCGCGTGGACCGCGGCCTCGACGGCCTCCGCGACCAGGGCGGCGACGCGGGGGTCGAAGACGCTCGGCACGATGTAGCTCGGGTTGCGTTCCTCGGCGCCGACGATGTCGGCGATGGCCTCGGACGCGGCGAGCAGGTGCGCGTCGGTGATCTCGCTCGCGCCGCCGCCGAGCATGCCTCGAAAGAAGCCGGGGAAGGCGAGCACGTTGTTGATCTGGTTTGGGTGGTCGGACCGGCCGGTGGCGACCACGGCCGCGTGCCGTGCCGCCTCTGTCGGATCGACCTCGGGATCGGGGTTGGCGAGCGCGAACACGATGGCCTCCGACGCCATGGTGGCGATGTCGGCACCGGTCAGCAGGTCGGGGCCGGACACCCCGATGAACACGTCCGCGTCGCGTAGCGCCTCGGCCAGCGAACCGACGAACTGGGCCTGGTTGGTCGTCTCGGCGATCCACGCCCGAGCCCGGTCGGTGTGGGTACGGCCACGGTGCAGGGTGCCCCGGCGGTCACAGGCCACGATGTCCTTCGCGCCCTGGACCTGCAGCAGTCGGATGATGGCGTGACCGGCCGCGCCGACACCGCTCACGACGATGCGGACGTCGGAGAGGGTCTTCCCGACCACACGCAGCGCGTTGCGCAACGCGGCCAGCACAACGATGGCCGTGCCGTGCTGGTCGTCGTGGAACACGGGGATGTCGAGCAGTTCGCGCAGCCGACGTTCGATCTCGAAGCAACGCGGCGCGGAGATGTCCTCCAGGTTGATCCCACCGTAGGTGGAGGACAGCGCACACACGATCTCAACGATCCGGTCTGTGTCCTGACTGTCGATGCAGACCGGCCATGCGTCGACACCGGCGAACTGCTTGAACAGCGCGGCCTTGCCCTCCATCACCGGCAACGCGGCCGCCGGGCCGATGTTGCCCAGGCCCAGCACGGCCGAGCCGTCGGTGACGATGGCGACGGTGTTGCGTTTGATCGTCAGCCTGCGGGCGTCGGCGGGATTATCCGCGATGGCACGGCAGATCCGCGCGACGCCCGGCGTGTACGCCCGCGAGAGATCGTCACGGTGCTTCAGCGGCACCGTCGGCACCACTTCGAGCTTGCCGCCCAGATGCAACAGGAACGTCCGGTCGCTCACCTTGCTCACCGACACCCCGCCTATCGCGTCGACCGCCGCGGTGATCGACGTCGAGTGCGCGGCGTCCACGGCGTCGCAGGTCACGTCGACCACCAGGCCCGCAGGGCCGGACTCGACCACGTCCAGCGCCGTGAGCACGGCACCGGTACCGATGACAGCCTGGGTCACATCCCCGGTCAGCGATGCCTCCCTGATGTGGACCCGGAGGGTAACCGCGTACCCGGGACTGGGGGATTGCATGACGACTCCGTTTCAGACGAACTGTCTACTCAGGACCGGATGCCGGTTGCCACATGAAATCGCCCGCCTGTACCTCCACCCAGTCCTTGTTGAGGAGATAGATCGCCCTGCCCTCCAGCACGTAGAGCCCATGCTCCATGACGGTGCGTCTCAGGGAACGGGATCACGCCACCGGGCCCGACCTCGACGATGTACTGCGAGAAGGTCTCGGCGAAGCCCGACAGCGGCCGCGCGATGACCCACAGTCGGGTCTGGTCCCAGAAGGGCAGCGCGCTGGTGACGATGTCGCGCATCGTGCCGCGCGGCAGGACCGCGTACGCCTCGGTGAACACGGCGCGGTCGGTGGTCAACTCCGTCTGCCCCGGCAGACCGCCCAGCGGGACGTAGTAACTCGGCCGGCTCATGGCGTTCTCCCTACTCGTGGACTTCGGTCCGCTGGACTGCCGCCGCGGCGGGGCGGGGATCCACGAGTCGGTCGTACGGGACGTCCGCGCTGACCAGACCGTCCTCGACCATGATGCGGAGCCATTCCTCGTACGCGTCCGGTTCGATTTCGATCGTCGACCAGATACCGCGCGCCCGCAGGTCATCGACGATCTCGACCAGGTCGCCCACCTCGATGTCCGGCCATTCCCGCGCCAGCAGATCGGCGACTCCCGCCGCCGAGTTCGTCCGCAACCAGTCGTAGGCTCGTCGCAGCGCGCGGCAGAAGCGCCAGACGACGTCACTGTCCGTCAGTGTCTCGGGTAGCGCGTAGTACACGCTGTTGGGCATCGGCCCGCCGTCAACGTCATGGCGGGCGACGATCACCGCCCTGCCGGCG
>JBOHEL010000375.1:0-5172 GCA_050700995.1 Sciscionella sp.
CGTCGTGCCCAACGAGCCCAACCCCGCGGACGAGCCGGGCAGCGATCGGGTGCGGTACCTGTGGCGGCGGCTGGTCGTAGCGCTGCTGCTCGGCACCCCACTCGGGGACCTTTCCATCACGCTGGCTCTGGTGCCATCGCTGCGATTCACCGGCTGGCAGTGGGTGCTGCTGGCGATGACGATACCGGTGGTCACCTGGTCAGCGTGGCCGTTTCACCACAAGGCGTTCACGGCGGCGAGGCACGGCACCAGCTCCATGGACACGCTGGTCTCGCTCGGCGTCATCGCCTCAACCTGCTGGTCGCTCTACACGATTTTCGGTAACAACGGTGCGGGCGAACCGACAGACGGCGTGTGGGGGCTGATCTTCGCCCCCGGAGGGTCGGTGTACCTCGACGTAGCCGCGGGCGTGACGACGTTCGTGCTCGCCGGGCGGCTCTTCGAGGCGAAAGCCAAGCGTAGCGCCGGTGGCGCGCTGCGCGCACTAGCCGCGCTCGGCGCACGGGATGTCGCGGTGCTGCGGGAGGACGAGCGGGAACACCGCATCCCCATCGACCAACTCCGCGTCGACGACCGGTTCGTGGTGCGGCCGGGAGAGACCATCGCCACCGACGGCGAGGTGCTCGCGGGGGCGTGCGCGGTGGACACCAGCGCGATGACGGGCGAGTCGATGCCCTCGGAAGTCTCCGAAGGTGATGCCGTGACCGGTGGCACGGTGGCGCTGTCCGGGATGCTGGTGGTGCGGGCGGCGCGCGTCGGCACCGACACCCAGCTCTCCCAGCTGGTGCGGCTGGTGGAGCGGGCGCAGACCGACAAGGCGGCGGTGCAGCGGCTCGCCGACCGGATCTCGGGCGTGTTCGTGCCGACCGTGGTCACGCTGGCGGCGCTGACGTTCGTGGGGTGGTTTCTGGCGTCCGGCTCCGCGCAACAGGCGTTCAGCACTGGCCTCGCGGTGCTGATCATCGCCTGCCCGTGCGCGCTCGGGCTGGCGACCCCGACGGCGCTGCTGGTGGCTTCGGGGCGCGGTGCCCAACTCGGCGTGTTCATCAAGGGGCACCAGGCACTGGAGTCGGCGCGGGCCATCGACACCGTGGTGCTGGACAAGACCGGCACCCTGACCGAGGGGCGCATGTCGGTGGTCGACCTGCGTGCTGTCGGTGGCGTGGCGCGCGCCACCCTGCTCGGCTACGCCGCTGCCGTCGAGAACGCTTCCGAGCACGTGGTGGCGCGGGCGATTAGCGCCGTCGCCAGCGAGGAGCTTGCGCAACTGCCCGCTGTGACAGGGTTCCGCAGCCTGGCCGGCCTCGGGGCAGGCGGGTCGGTCGACGGCCATCAGGTGCTGATCGGGTCCAGCAAGCTGTTCGCGGACAACGGTGTCGCGGTGCCCGAGGAACTCGCCACGCCGCTCGCGGACTGGGAGCGCGCTGGGCGCACCACGGTGCTGGTGGCGGCCGACGACGTCGCCATCGGCGCGCTCGCCCTCGCCGACACGGTGAAGCCGAGCGCCGCGCCTGCGGTCGCTGCGCTACGCAAGCTCGGCATGCGAACGGTGCTGCTCACCGGCGACAACAGCGGCACAGCCCGTGCGGTCGCCGAGGAGGTCGGCATCGACGAGGTGGTCGCCGACGTGCTGCCCTCGGACAAGGCCGTCGTGATCGAGAAGTTGCGGGCGGAGGGACGCACCGTCGCGATGGTGGGCGATGGTGTGAACGACGCGCCCGCACTGGCGGGTGCCAACCTTGGCCTCGCGGTGGTCACCGGTACCGACGTCGCGCTCGGCGCAGCGGACCTGATTCTCGTTCGCGACAACCTTGACGTGGTGCCCACCGCGATCCGGCTTGCCAGGGCCACGCTGGGCACGATCCGAGGCAACCTCGCGTGGGCGTTCGGCTACAACCTCGCGGCCCTGCCGCTGGCGGCGTTCGGCCTGCTCAACCCGTTGATCGCCGCGGGTGCGATGGCGCTGTCCTCGCTGCTGGTGGTATCCAACAGCCTGCGGTTACGCAACTTCGCGGCGTAGCGGCCGGACGAACATAGGTTCAGCGGCGGCCCGCCACCGACGCATCGCGGCGCACGTCTGCCGTCAGTGTGCGGTACCCGCCGAGGCCGGAAGTGCCTGCCGCGTTGTCCACCGAGGACCAGCGCAATAGCAGGGCCGCCATCGCCACGAACAGCGCCGACTCACCCAGCAGCAGCGCGATCTCCCCGCCGAGTCGCTGATCCGCAAGCAGGCTGTGCACCCATGGCAGCGCTAACGCCGCGTACATGTTCGCGCCTGCCGCGCCGTTACCGATAATCCGGTGGGTGCCGATAACCGCGGCACCGAAGACGATGTCGAACGGCATCGCGGCGAGCAGCATTCCCAGCCGCGCGAGATTCGGGAGCGGCCGAGGTATCCCGTCGACACCGATCACCGGCCAGAAGAACAGGTAGCCCGCTGCCAGGAAGTATCCGTTGATGGCCATATGGGCCCAATGGAACCGTACGGCGGCGTCGAACAGGCCGGTGAAGTACAGCAGGAACGGCGAACCCACGAAGATCAGCAACGCGACAAGCGGATGCGTCAGCACCCTGGCAAGCGACGAGCTCGACAGCAGCCGCAGCCACTCCCGAGGGCCCGGCATGCCCCCTTCCCCCGCCTCCGGCAACACCCGCATAGCGAGGCCGAGCGGGCCGCCCATCACCAGTAGCACCGGCACCAGCATGCCGAGCAGCATGTGTGCGGTCATGTGCATACTGAACATCGCCGGTGCGTAACGGCCGATGCCCGAGCAGGTGGCGATCACGAGTACGAGACACCCCCCGAACCACGCGGCCGCACGGCCGATCGGCCATCTCTCACCGCGCCTGCGCAGGCGCAGCAGCCCGACAATGTATCCCGCCGCGAGCAACACCGCTAGCGGACCGTACAGCACGTCGATACGCCAGTCCGCGACCAGCCGCCACGGCGTTGGCCCGCCGAGCAGGTTGTAGCCGAGCAGTGTCTGATCCGCAGTCACCTTGCGCAGGAACGTGGGCGGGAACAGGTGCGACAGACCCACCGACATCCCGACCGTCGCGAGCAACAACACGAGCTCCCCGCCCGCCAGCCGCAGAAACGCGGAGCGCCCAGCCGAACCCGTGATGCGCCGCAGGGCGCGCCGCCTTGGCACGGCGCCGAGCACGCCGATCGCGAGGACCACCACCACCTTCACCAGCAGCAGCAACCCGTAGCCGGAGCGGGAGAGCGCCGAGGCAGGCACCAACACTGCCGCTTCCACCAGGCCGGAGACCACCAGCACCAGCCAGCAGACCCAGGCCAACCGCCGGTACCGACGCACGAGGAGCAGCCGATCCGCACCGGCGCGAGGGGCGCGGCGAAGCAGCACGACCAGCACGCCGATCCACACGGCTGCGGCAGGCACATGGATCATGATCGCCGCGGTGGCGAAATCGTGCCCGGTGTCCGACGAGGAGTGCCCGGTCGCCAGCGGAGGCAATAGTGCGAGGACCGCGAGTACCAGCAACGCCACCGCGGGCTGCCAGCGAAGCGTCATCCGGCACGCCACCGCGAGCACCAGCGCGCAGGCGGCGCTCAGCAGCCATGCCTTCGGCGGCTCCAGCGCGTTCAGCTGCCCGAGCAACGCATCAGGGGCCATCACCGCGGAGAGCCGCTGGCCCGCGATATTGCCCTCGGAGAAGGGCACCAGCAGGAGACTCGCGACGCACCAGAGCGTGGCCCACCGACCGGCACCGCGCAGCGCGCCGAACCCCTCGGCGGACACCAGCCCGGACGGTTGCCGCCGGGTGAAACACGCGGCGTAGGCAAGGGAGCCGGTACAGATCGTGGCCGAGATATCGGCGATCGCTCGCAGCACCGGAGCCCCGATACGGATGACCGCGCCGGGATCGCTGTTACCGAGGTCGCGATACGGCCCGCTCCCGGTGAGCACGCTCACCGCGATCACCACACCGATGGCGAGCACGCCACCGACCAGGAGCCATAGTTGACTTGGCCTGACTACACGCGCATGTCCGGTAATGACGTTACGGTACCCGGTGCGCGGAGCGCTCCGGCGAACCGGTCACGCCACCGTGCGGCGCGCCGCGTGCGGGCGGGAACTGATCGCCCCTACATGCCTGGCATGCCCGGCATGATGCTCATCTGATGCATGCCGAACTGCATGGCGAGGAACATGTAGCCCATACCCAGGCTCATGACCGTCAGGGTAGCGCGCACGCTGCGGTCGGATACCTGCCGATGAGCCGAGCATACCGACACCTCGGTTCCCGCGGCACCGACAACCTCGGCCGACCTCGGCCCCCCGAGGTCAGCCATCGTGCCGAGCCTTCCGGTCGCCCAGCCGAACGCCTGCAGCGCGAACCACGCGACGGCGAGGCCGGTGAGCCACTCGGCCGGGGCCGAGGGCATCACGAACATGTATGCCATCGCCGCGAGGTCGACGCAGCCGACGACCCAGAGCGCCCCGACCCGGCGGTAGCGCATCGCATCGGCGAGCAGGGAGCCGCCAACGCCCAGTGCCGCCACCGCGAAGACGACCTGCCCGCCACGCGCGGAGACGATCATCCCGCTCGTCGGCAGGAACATCACGATCATCCCGAGGGCCATCAGCACATGGCCGGAATGCCAGGCACGCTCCCGCCCTGCGCACCTGGCGATATGCCACAGGTGGACGACCAGGACGGCACCGAACGCGGCGGTCGCCACGATTCGCAGCCACAAGGGCAGCCAGGGGTTGCCCACCACGCGCGCCATCGGCGTGTGGTACCCGACGCGGGCAGGTAGGTCGGAGTGCCCGGTCACGACCAGGAGCGCGATGCCCACGATGGCGGCCACGCTGAGTGCCACGAGCGCATAGCGAGTCGCGGTCAGCCAGTCCCCGCAGGCGGTCGAGAGGGTCTTGCCGGAGCGAGCTGGTCGCATCAGGCGGCGGACGAACAGTACGAGCAGCGGAATCTGTGCGAGCCAGGTGAGCGGGCGCACCCACGGGTAGTAGGAGAAGTCCAGCCCGAGCAGCAGCGTGTGCCACACGGAGAGGACGTAGACGATCAGCGCGAGACGGTGTAGGAAACGCCACCGCACCGGCCCGATCTTGCGGCGGAAGTAGTACGTCGGCCCGACCAGTACCGCGAGGTACAGGGCAAAGATGCCAAGGTTGTAGGCGAACACCG
>JBOHEL010000376.1:0-5147 GCA_050700995.1 Sciscionella sp.
GCTGCGCAGGCCGGACAGGCCGAGGGTGATCGCGAATACGATGACGATCTCGAGGTGGGCAGCCCTGCGGCTGGTCGGGTTGTCGAGCTCTGGGGTCGCTGGCGCAAGCCAGGTACGCAGGCGGGACGGCACAACCGCACGTTACCGGCAGCCGCGTGAGCCCCCGGCGAAGCACGCCGCCACGTCCCCCGATCGGCGCTTTGACATTTCAGATCCGGCGGGTTCGGGGAAACCGCGGGCCTTTTCTCCCCCGACCTTGGCGGTTACCGGGACCGGGCGGCCAGTTCCGTTAGCCGCGGTGCTTGGCGAGGAAGGGACAGCCGACGAGTTGGCGTAGCTCCGCGGCGAGCTGGCGCGGGGTGTCGACGGGGTGGGAGAACGCCAGCCGGACGTCGTGGTCGGTGCTTGCCGCCTCGACCCGCAGTCGGAGCCCGAGCCGGTCAAGCCCGAGCGGGCGGATGTGACCGCCGCGCAGCGAGTCGGGAAGGTGGCGGGAGAGCAGGTGCACCACGTCCCGGTGGGACGCCTCCAGATGGCGCAGCCATTGGGCTTCCTGGTTGTGGAAGGGATCGACCGAGGCCGCGGTGAACTCCAGCGGCGACAGCGCGCCGGTGCCCTCAGCGTCGGCAAGCACAATCGAGGCGGTCTCCAGCCGCAGCACCACGTAGCCGTGGCCGGCGTCCAGCAGTCGGGGATCGGGGCGTTGCTCCGCGACGGCGAGCACGTCCCTGCGGGCCGCATCGCCGTGGCGCAGCCGCAGCATTCCGGTGACCCAGAGCAGCCCGCGCACCGGTTCCCGCAGCGGCACCGGCGCCGGATCGGTCAGCTCCAGCATCGCGGTAACCGCGCCGTGCGGTGCTTGCAACGCCGTCACGACGAGGGCGTGCTCGTCGGGCAGTAGCAGGGTGGCGCGTCCGGTCGGATGCACGTGGTGCAGGTGCGGGACAACCCGTTCGGTACTGCTCGCAGGCAGTACCGCGCACAGCGAGCTCCTGGCGGCGATGGTGCGTGCCCGCTCCGCCGGGCTGGGTATCGGCGGGCGAGTGGTCGGTTCCCGAGGCGCTGAAGCGTCCATATTAGGTGAACCTAACTTAGTTGTCGCCGCTGCGGTAGTCCACCACCCCGGTGACAGCTTGGCGCACTCCGTAAGCGAGCGTGCTGCTCCGACTGGCATGCTGCCGATGTGGGCGTCCTGCTGGGCTTGCTATCCGCGCTGTGTTACGGCGTATCGGACTTCGCGGGTGGGATCGGCGGGCGCAGGTCCAGCACCGGGGCGGTCGCGCTGATCGCCCAGCCGCTGGGGTTGGTAGCCGCGCTCATCGCGCTCGCGGTGTTCCCCGGTCATGACCCGACAACCGCCGAGCTTGGCTGGGGAGCATTGTCAGGAGTTGGCAGCGGTGCCGGCACGGTGACTCTTTATCGCGGGCTTTCGGTCGGCAGGATGGGCGTAGTCTCGCCGCTTTCCGCGGTGCTCAGCGCGGTGCTCCCCGCGACAGCCGGGCTTGTGGCAGGCGAGCGGCCGCCGGTGGTGGTGCTGGCGGGTATCGCGCTCGCGGTGCCTGCCGTCGCACTGGTGTCGTGGCAGCGGGATCGCGACAAAAGCACGTCGTCGGGGATTGGCTATGGCCTGGCGGCGGGTGCGGGGTTCGCGCTGCTTTTCATCGCACTCGACCATGCCGGTACCGGGGCAGGCGCGTGGCCGCTGGTGCCGGGGCAGGCCGTTGCGGTACTGGTGGTGATCCCGTTCGCGCTGCGCTGGAGCCCACGTCCGAGAGTCTGGCGCGCGGCGCTCGTGCCTGGCGTGGTCGCGGGCGCACTCGGCGGCGCGGCGAACCTGCTGTTCCTCGCAGCCACCGGTGCCGGTGAGCTGACCGTCGTCGCCGTGCTGACGGCGCTGTATCCGGGCATCACGGTGCTGCTGGCAAGGCTGGTGCTCGGCGAGCGATGGCAGCGACTGCAACTGGTCGGTCTCCTCGCTGCCGCCATCGCCATCACCCTGATCACCGTCGCCTGAACCGTCAGTACTGACGGCCCTACGACCAGTCGGGGCCGCGGCGGGCCCATGACCAGGCGTAGCGCGGGTCCTCGCAGGAATCGGCCGCCTCGCCCAGTTCCAGCGGACGGAAGGTGTCCACCATGACTGCGGTCTCGTCGAAGTAGTCGACGCCGATCGAGCCCTCGGCGGCGCCGGGCTGCGGGCCGTGCGTGAAACCAGCCGGGTGCAGTGACAGCGAGCCGATGCCGATGCCGGAACCCTTGCGCGCCTCGTAGTGGCCGCCGACATAGAACATCAACTCGTCGGAGTCGACGTTGGCGTGGTTGTAGGGCACCGGGATCGACAGTGGGTGGTAATCGACCTTGCGCGGGCAGAACGAGCACACCACAAAGTTCGGGCCCTCGAACGTCTGGTGTACCGGTGGTGGCTGGTGTACCCGCCCGGTGATCGGCTCGAAATCGCGGATGTTGAACGCCCACGGGTAGAGGCAGCCATCCCATCCGACCACGTCGAACGGGTGGTGGTCGTAGGTGTACCTGGTGACGCCTGCCCGGTGTCGGACCAGCACCTCGGTGTCCCCGCCCTCGTGGAGCAGCGGCTCGGACGGCCCCCGGATATCGCGTTCGCAGTAGGGGGAGTGCTCAAGGAACTGGCCCTTCGCCGCGAGGTAACGCTTGGGGGGCCCGATGTGGCCGGTCGCCTCGAGTATGTAGAGCCGCAGGTCGCCGTCGGTGGGCATCACGCGGTAGGTGGTCGACGTCGGCAGCACGATGTAGTCACCCTCGGACACGGTCAGCGCGCCGTAAACCGTCTCGACCACGCCGGAGCCGCCCTGTACGTACATCAGCTCGTCGCCGCCCGCGTTGCGGTAGAGCGGGCTCGGCTTGTTCGCGACAACGAAGCAGATGTCCACGTCGGGGTTGCCGAACAGCAGTCGTCGGTCGGTCACCGCGTCACCGCCGCCGGAGAATTTCAGTTCCTGGGTGCGGAAGTGTCGTGGCTTGAGCGGGTGGTTGGCGCTGGTGGTCCGCGCACCCAGCGCCACGGCCTCGGCATTCACGATGGCCGTCGGCAGGCGCTGGTGGTAGAGCAATGCCGAATCCGCAGAGAAGCCCTCGACCCCCATCAACTCCTCGTTGTAGAGACTGCCTTCCGGGGAGCGGAACTGTGTGTGCCGCTTGTGGGGGATCTCCCCGACGCTGCGGTAATAGGGCATCATGTGCTCCATGACGTTCGATTATCGGACAAGTTTGTTCGCTGGTAGGGGCACCATTAGCGTGTCATCCGTGTCAAGTGCTCATCACCTTTCCGCACCCGGTCCCCGAGCCGTATCGCCCCTGCTGGCGCGGCTTATCGACGACGCGGCAGTGTTCCCGCCAGGTACCGCCACCATGGCCGACGCGGTGCATGAGCACCTGACAGGGCTGGCAGGCGAACACGCCGGTGCCATCGGTGCGTTGCTGTGCCCTGCTTCAAGGCTGCCTGAACTGATCAGCGAGCTGAACAAGGCGAAACCCGCGAAGCCGGTAGCTCTCTCGCTGGTGATCGACACCGGTCTTGGCGGTGTGCCGAAGGCGGTCTCCATCTGCGAATCGCGCTCGGAGCAACTGGTGTTGCACGCGGTGGAGATGCCCGCGCCGTCGGACGTTGACGAGGTGTGGCTGGAACGGGTGGCCGAGTTCGTGCCGGAGGACGCGCACCGCGTCATCGAACCCCGGCGCGGTGGTTCCGGTTGGCTGGACGGCGTCCGCAAGGTCACCGAACTGGGGTATCGGCCGAAGCTCCGTTGCGGCGGACCAGCTCCGGAGAACTTCCCGAGCATCGACGAGGTGGCCAACTTCCTGTCCGTGGTCAGCCACGCGGGCACCTCGTTCAAGGCGACAAACGGCCTGCAGAGCGCGGTGCGCTACACCGACGATGGCACCGGGTTTACCCACCACGGTTTCCTCAATCTGCTGGTCGCCACCGCGCGGGCGCTCACAGGCAGGGATGTGCGGGCAGCGCTGGCCAGCACCGACGGCGCGGCGCTTGCCGCTGAGGCAGCCGCGCTCGGCGTGCCTGCCGCGCAGACCGTGCGTGGCGTGTTCGCCTCCTACGGTTCGCATACGTTGGCCGAGCCGGTGTCAGACCTGCGGGATCTTGGCCTGTTATGAGTACCGGCTGGATCGGTGACCCGCAGTTCGCGCCAGGCCTGCCGTTCGGGCCGCAGACACTGCCATACGGCGTCGTTGCCGACGGCGTCGCGGTCAGGGTGGGCGACCACGCCCTGCCGCTCGCCGCCCTGCAACTGGGTGACCGGCTGCGACCATTGGTCGCGGCAGGCTCACTGGATGCGCTGCTGGCCGCGGGTCGGGCGGCATGGACCGAACTGCGCGAACGGCTTCGCGATCTGGTGCTGGCAGCGAGTGCGCCCCCAGGTGCCCGGCTGTGTCCGCTTGCCGAGGTCGCGCCCGTACTGCCGTTCACCGTGGCCGACTATGTGGACTTCTACTCCTCGCGGCACCACGCCGAGAACGTCGGCGCGATACTTCGACCCGGCTCCGATCCGCTGCCGCCGAACTGGACGCACCTGCCGATCGGTTATCACGGCAGGGCAGGAACCGTGGTCGTTTCCGGCACACCGGTCACCCGGCCGAGCGGCCAGCGACAGTCCGCGTCTGGCCCGGTCTTCGGCCCGACGCGGCGGCTGGACATCGAGGCAGAGGTCGGCTTCGTCTGCGGTGGCCCGGTGTCCGGCAGGGTGCCGACATCGGACGCCAGGGAACATATCTTCGGCGTGGCGCTGGTCAACGACTGGTCGGCGCGGGACATCCAGGCGTGGGAGTACCATCCGCTCGGCCCGTTCCTCGGGAAATCCTTCTCGACATCGATCGCGGCGTGGATCACGCCGCTTGAGGCGCTGGAGCACGCCAGGGTGCCTGTGGTGGAGCCGCCACATCCACGCCAGGACTACCTGGTAGAGCACGAACCGTGGGGCCTCGATCTTGCGCTCGCGGTGCGACTGAACTCGCAGCCGCTGTCCCACCCACCGTTCTCGGTGATGTCGTACTCCTGCGCACAGCAACTCGCTCACATGACGGTGAACGGTGCGACGGTGCGGCCAGGGGATCTGTTCGCGTCCGGCACGGTGTCGGGACCGGGGCCTGACCAG
>JBOHEL010000377.1:0-5140 GCA_050700995.1 Sciscionella sp.
TGCGTGCGAGCGTGGCCACCGACGAGACGCTGCTGGAATTATTGCGGCGTACCCGCCAGCTGCACGGGTGCCGGGAGAGCTGCGGCCAGGGCCTGTGCGGCACGTGCACCGTCGCGCTCGACGGGCGTGCGGTCTCCAGCTGCATCATGCTGGCCTGTCTTGTGGCCGGGGCTACCGTCGACACCGTCGAAGGGCTCGGCACACCCGGTGCGCTGTCCGACGTCCAGGCGGCGTTCGTACATGAGGCCGGGTTCCAGTGCGGGTTCTGTACTCCCGGAATGGTGGTGATGGCGACCGAGCTGTTGCGCGAGAACCCCGACCCAAGTGAGGACGAGATCCGCCATTACCTGGCGGGCAACATCTGCCGCTGCGGCGCATACCCGGAGATCGTGCGTGCCGTCCGCACCGTCGCAGAGAGCAGGCGGGCCGCGCAACCTGACGGTGATATGCCGAACCGCGTCGAGCCTGCAACGGAAGGTGACCGGCAATAGAGCCCACCCGCTGGACACTAGGATGACCCAAGCGCACGGATCCGTCGTGCGTTGCGCGCTGCCACCCGACCGCCTTCCCAACGCCTGACGACGTCGCTGTCCAGGTCGAACAGATCGAGAACGCGACCAACCGTCTGGTTGACGATGTCGTCGACTGACGTGGGCAGTTGGTAGAAGGCAGGCACCGGGGGGACCACGAGGGCGCCCGCGCTCACTACTTCGGTCATCAGCCGCAGGTGTGTCATGTGCAGTGGCGTCTCACGGACCAGCAGCACCAAGCGCAGCCGTTCCTTGAGGCAGACGTCCGCCGCCCGCACGACCAGGTTGTCGTCGTAGCTATTCGCGATGCCAGACAGCGTCTTGATACTGCACGGAGCGACGATCATGCCGTCGGTGCGGAACGACCCGCTGGAGATCGACGCCGCCATGTCGTCCTCATGATGTGTAACATCCGCGAGTTCGGCGACGCTGTCGACGTCGGCCGACGTCTCGTACGCGAGGGTTCTGCGTGCGCCGCTCGTGATGATCGCGTGTGTCTCGACGCCGGGCAGCGCGCGCAGCAGCTCCAACGTCCGTATTCCGTAGATCGCACCAGAGGCTCCGGTGATCGCCACGATGATCCGTCGAGGCGACATGCAACTACCGTTCCTGCTCCGCGGCCTGGTCCTCTAAGGAAAGCACGTCTTCCTCAAGAACCTTGAACGCCGCTTCCGCGGCACGCCTGACGTGCTCTCGGGAGCGTGCCCATGCCTCGTTCTCGTCTCGCTGTTGGATCGCGTCCACGATCGCACGCACCTCCGTGAGCGTCTCCGCCGATCGCTGCGGACGGCGCAGCGAGGTTGCCCGGAGGTAGGCGATACGGCTGCGCAGCGAGTCGAGCACAGAACGCACCACGGAGTTGCGGGCGCCGTCGAGCAGCACCGAGTAGAAGTCGTCCTTGCGGGCAACAATCTCCGTGAGGTCACCGTGCGCGACAACCTGCTCGATCCTGTCGGTGGCGGCCACCAGTTTCGCGATCTCCTCTTCCGACGCGGACGCCGCGAACCGGCTGGCTGCCAGCGCCTCCAGCACACCCCGCACGTCGTAGAGGTCGCGCGCCTCCTCGGCGGACATCGTCGCGACAACGGGGCCTTGGTTAGCCACTAGGCGGACCAGACCCTCGCTCTCCAACTGCCGAAGCGCCTCTCGTACGGTCGTGCGGCTCACCCCTGTGAGCTGCACGAGTTCCCGCTCGACCAGCCGCTGCCCCGGCCGGAAAGACCGGTTAAGGATCGCTTCCCGAAGGTTCTGCAAGACCTGCGCGCGGACCGGGGCCGCGACGACGGCCACCCGAAGATTGTTCGACGACAACGTAGTCCTTCCCGTCCGTAGGTACCCCTGTCCCGGAGACCGTAGCCCTCTCGTCCTCAGCGAAAGGTCAGGTTCCGCGGTCGGCTGCCGACCTAGCGTGCTCACGCATCCGTACGACCACATCTCATCATACAATCATACCGGAAACATTCACACTGCGCTTGCGGGCCGACACCAAGTGAATTGCCTTACTACCTACCGCCGAGGTAGAAGGCGAAGGTCCGTAACGCTCCCTCGCGCTCGGAGTCACCGAGCTCGTATTGGAACAGGTCCACGTGCCTGCGCACGTCGCGGTCGACGCGCGCGAGCACCTCGCGACCGGAGTCCGTGACCGCGACCCTCGTCACCCTGCGGTCACCGGATTCCGACGTCCGCCGCACCAAGCCGCGGCCGACCAGCCGCGTCACCATCCGGGACGCGAGCGCCGGGGAGATGTCGAGCCTTCTGGCCGCGCCCTGCATCGACAGGGGAGCGTCCGGGGCGCCAAAGATTTGTATGAGTAGCTTGTGCTCGAGCGGCTCCATGCCCGCCTTCTTGGCCTGCTCGTCGACGAGCCGGAAGACCTTCCTGATCACGTAATGCGCCTCGGCGATACCACCGAAATACTCGTGGAACTCACTGGTGGCGGGATCGGGCCGGGCGCCGAGCGCTTCGGTCAACTGACCGGTCCCACCCGTGTCCCTCGTGCCACTCGTGTGGTCGACGTCGAGGTTTCGCCTGCTCACCTGTGACGGCTCACGGCCTCGTAGAGCCAACGGCCAGAGCGCTCGAACCACGCGCGGCCAGCCAGCGCGTCGCGCTTGGGCCCCACGCGAGCCGCCGCGCGTTCGGGCGAGTCCATCACCTCGAGGGAGGCTAGCTCGTGCAGCGCGATATGGGACCACGGCGCACCGCTGCCCGAACGCACGAACAGGCGCCGCACCCGGAGCCAGTCGTCGGCCCTGAGCAGCGCAGGCACGTGTTCACTCTCGTACCAGTCGTCGAAGCTCGCGCGGTCGGGCTCGGGGACCTCGAACGCGACCGCCGACAGGTACCGCCCGCGCGCGTCGGAGCCACGGTCCGCAACCAGCTCGCAGGTGAACCTCGTGAAACCGTGCACGTTCGAGAGCATGCGCTCGGTGCGTTCTGACGGCTGCTCCTTGATCCTGCGGTACACCTCGGACGAGAGCACGGCGAGATCGGATAGCTCGTATACCGCGAGATACGCGGGAGTGCCGCGCACCGCGCGATACCGTGTGGCGCACTCGAACCCGTCGAGAGCCATCCGCGCGGGAATGTGCTCGGTCTCGTACCAGTCGTTGAAGTCGGCCTCCCACCCCCGCGGCGGCTCCATCTGGGAGAAGAGCATTCCTCGGGTCATGTCAGCGCTCCGTTACTGAGCAGGGCCACGGGACGGGACGGCGGCGGCGTGTTGCGGCTTCTGGTGAACCTGATCTCGCCCGCGGTGATCGCCACCGCCACCGCTGGAAGGTCCCCGATCTCCATCGCCGCGAACGCGTCGGACGCCCTGCCGCCGACGGGGGCGTCGACGACGAGCACGTCGGCGGGTCGACCCACGTCGAGGATCCCGGCGTCCAGGCCGTACACGGCGCCGACGTTGCCCGTACATGCCGCGACCGCTTGCCGCGCGGTGAGGTCCGACAGCGAGGCCAGCTCCGCCATCTGCCGGAGCATCCCCAGTGACACCACGCCCGTGCCCGTCGGAGTGTCCGTTGCGATCAGCAGCCTGTGGAACTGGTCGGCGGCCAGCGCGCGGTCGGTGATGTCGATGGCCGAGCGCAGATTTCCGGCGTGCACCAGCTGCAACGCCATGTCACCGCCCTCCTCGATCACCCTGACGTTCTCCTCGGGCTCCAGGGCGGTGGGGCCCCCGTTGACGTGGCCCGCGACATCCGGGCGCATGGCCAGCAGCACCTCGGCCGAGATCTTCGACTGGCTGCCCGGTATCGAACCCCCACCGGTGTGGCACATCACCACGAGGCCCGCTCGCTGGGCATCGCGCACGACCGGTACATAGTCCATCGCGTCGCGGAACGCGCCGAACCCCGCCTTCGCCAGCCAGACACCGGCAGTGCGCAGCTCCTCGAAATCGGCGAGCGTGAGTCCCGGCTCCAGCACGACTGATCCGCCATGCACCGTCACCCCGGACGGCCGGAAGTCCGCGAAGCACCGCTGCGCGGCCACCGCAAGCGCCTTCACGCCCACCACGTCCTTGGGACGACCGGGCACGTGCACCTCGCTGGCGGAGATGACACGCGTGGTGCCGCCGTGCAGGTAGCTGTCGAGGAAACCCAGCATCCCCTGGCGCGGCGTGTAGTCGCCAAATGTCGTGTGAACGTGGGAATCGATCAAGCCGGGGACGACCGTGGCGCCCGCCGCGTCGACGACCACGGCGTGGTCGGCGGCCAGGACGTCGGAAGAGTCACCGATCCAGCTGATCCGGCCGTCGCGCATCGCCAACGCGTCGCCGGCGAGCGGCGTGCCCGCGGCGTCGCCGACGTGGGAGTCGCCGATGTTGACGATCGCAGTGCTCACGGTACTCATGTGGACCTCACCGGACACCGTCGCCCACCGCGCCGGACTTGGTCAGGCCGCCGAGTCGATGGTGGACGCGCCCGCCGCTGCTCAACACAGCGGCGACGATGATCTCGTCCGGCCGGGGAGCATCCGGCACGCACAGCGTGACCGTGTCGTAGTGCGAGCGCACGTACAGCGCGTCCTTGTACGCAAGCGGGATGTCCAGGCTCACGCCCGCAGAGCCGACCTTCGTCGTCGACGAGATCCACGCCGCGCCGCCGCCGACCCCGTCACGCAGTGCGTTGCCGAAGGGTGTCGTCACGCATGCGACCGCGTGCTCCTGCTCCCCTGCCACTCCCGCGATAGCGCCCTTGCCGTAGCCCTCGACAGCCCGACCACCGAGCAACGCGACCGCGCGCTTGGTGAGTTGCTCGCCGAGCTCGGCGCTCGGCCCGAGCAGTTCGTCGAGATCATCGGAGTAGCGCCCGGCGTACGGGTTCGCCAGCACGGCCGCGGTCAGCACCTTGACCGTCGGTTCCTGCCCGACCGGCCCACCTTCGTGGCAGACCTCGACGACCTGACCAAGCCACGTGCGGATGTTGTAACCCACGTGAGCTCCATTCCTTGACTTAGGTACATGACTACAGTAGCTTACGAAAGTAAGGCATATCAAGAGGGGTGGCGGAAGAACAGGCGACAACATGCGCAACGGCAACGACTACATCGAGGGTCTTCACGACGACCGGAAGGTGTACATCGACGGCGAACTCGTCTCGGACGTC
>JBOHEL010000378.1:0-5112 GCA_050700995.1 Sciscionella sp.
TCCTGATCACAACGGGAACAGACGTAGGACGGGCGGAAGCCAGCGCACTGGGTGCAGATCGCGGCGCCGTCGGCGGGCCGAAGACCGGCGAGAATCCGCTGTTCGCCGCAGCTGGGGCAGCAGCCGCCCATTCGTAACGCCCGGCCCTCGCCGGTTCGGCAGACCGGTCCCGTCCGGCCAGACGGCGGCGAAGCAGCCGAACCGGCCACAGCGCGTGCAGGTTCGTTTGTGCCACCGCTCGAACTGCTCCGGCGTGCGGTAGGCGGGCTCATTCGTCCGGCAAGATCCTGGCCGCCCGCGGCCGCAACTTCGCGACGTTGGACGGCGACACTGGGCGGTCGTCGGTCGCGGTCTTGCGGACACCGGCGTTCTCGGCGGTCGTGGCTACCAGGTCGGCCGGGGTGCAGCCGAGAACGTCGCAGAATGCGGACATCACCTGCAACGACAGCCGCTCCGGGGTGCCGGAGACCAGGCGGTGGACCTGGGAGGCGGACAGATTGATGCCGCGGTCGGCCAGCAGCGGGACCAGTTCGGTGGCGGTGACGATACCGTTGTCGGCCATGACTTTCCGCAGCCGCCACGAGTAGCCGACTTTCCGCTTCACGCCAGCGTCTCCTGCCCGCCCAGTGCCTCGGTGACCAGGCCATCGAGGTGGCGACGCAGCGTGCGTTTGCGGAAGTCCGAGCCCACGCAGGTGTAGATCGACGTGGTGGAGGCGTGCTCGTGGCCGACCTGCTCCGGGACGAACCGCGGGTCCCAGCCGTCCTCGATCAGATGCGTGACGTACGACCTTCTCAGCGAATGGAAATCGACCCCGTCGTCCAGGTCGAGTTCCCGGCGGTAGGCGACGAACCGGGAGTCCAACCGCTGGCAGCCCACCCGCAGCCCGCGTTCGGAGGGCCAGGCGGCAGGGTTGCCGTCGTCGATGACCAAGACAAGGCGCTCCGGTTATACACGGAGACCTTAGGTTTCACGACGAAGGACGACGTCCCGGTCGGCGAAGACCGCTGGATCACTGTGGTCTCACCGCAGCACCCCGACGGACCCGAGCTGCTGCTCGAACCAGACACGCACCCCGCGGTGCGCCCGTTCAAGGAGGCGCTCGTCGCAGACGGCATCCCCGCCACCTCGTTCGCGGTCACCGACGTCGCAGCAGAGCATGAGCGTCTGCAGTCCCGCGGCGTCGTCTTCACGCAACCGCCCCTGGATCTCAGTCCGATCGTCACCGCCGTCTTCGACGACACGTGTGGAATCTGATCCAAATAGCGGCACGGAAGCAAGGTTAACGTCCAAGCAGAGCGCTTTTCGGTCATGGATCCGCGACCGGGCGCAGCATCGACTCCGGTGTGATCGACCGATGAGTTCGATATGCGGCATCAGTCTGTACCGAGGTGAAAATCAGGCCTGACGCCTTGAGCGTCGGGTGGAGTCGCGGAACTGGGAAGGCTTGACGAAATGAGCACTATCGTGATGCACAACGTCGTGTCGGTCGATGGCTACATCGCCGACGGCAACGACGATGTCAACCTACTCGAAGACCCGCACGTGGTCATCCGGGCGACCGGGTGCTGCACCTGCGCTACCGCGTCCGCCGCTGAAGTCGGCCCGCCTGGCGCTGCGCGATCTCGTGCACGCCCAATCACCAAAACCAACCGGTTGGCCACGGTACGCAGTCGCGCAAGCGGATAGTCTGCGGGCACCCGTCCGGTGGCGGCACGCCTTGCGGAACCAGGTTGATCAACGGGGACGACGACCGTATACGACTTGTGACACTGTGCCGGTCTTGGGGACGCGCGGCCGCGGTGCGGATGCCGGGCGATGAATCCGAAGCGCGGACGGAGTCCAGATACTGTGACCGTTCCGGACAAGAAGGAATCCACATGCGTGTTCTGGTCGTGAACCACATCAGCCTCGACGGCGGCCTGCAAGGTCCGGGAAGCCCCGACGAAGACACCCGCGACAGCTTCCGGCACGGCGGCTGGGCCCAGCACGCGAACGACCCGGTGATGGGCACCGCCATCGGAGAACGGATGGGGCCGGAGTTCTCCTGGCTGTTCGGCCGGCGCAGTTACGAGGACATGCTGACCCACTGGAACCAGGCCGGAGGCCCGTTCAAGGACGGCCTGAACCGCGCGATGAAGTACGTCGCCTCCTCCAGCCCCGATACCGAACTATCGTGGCCGAACTCCACACTGCTCAGCGGCGACGTTCCCGCCAAGGTCGCCGCGCTGCGCGAGCAAGAGGGCGGCAACCTCGTGATCATGGGCAGCGGTCAGCTCGTAAGATCCCTGCTCCCGCACCGGCTCATCGACGAACTGTTTCTGATGATCCACCCCCTGGTGCTCGGCTCGGGCTACCGCCTCTTCGGTCCTGATGACGAACCCCATTCGCTACGGCTGCTCGACTGCACCACAACGTCGACAGGCGTGCTGATGGCCACCTACCAGCAGGTCAACTAAACGGAGGCGGTATGACCGACACAGCACCGCAGACGGCGGGGGCGAAGGTGCACTGGCATTTCCAGATGTCGTTGGACGGCTACGTGGCGGGACCGAATCACGAGATGGACTGGATGACCGGCTGCTCGGTCCGACCCGGTCTGCACGCCGAGTACATCGAGACCACGGGGGCGGTGCTCGCCGGACGCAGCGGCTTCGGCAGCGCGATCGGCGACTCTCGGCCCTAGGGCGGGGCGTGGCAGGGCCCGATTTTCGTGCTCACGCATCACCCGGAGGACGCGCGTCCGGCCGAGGACATCACGTTCCTCAGCTGCCCGGTTGACGTAGCCGTGCAGATCGCGCTCGACGCGGCAGGCGGAAAGAACGTCGAGGTGTTCTCACCGACCATCGGGAGGCAGCTCCTCGACAAGGGCCTGATCGATGAGATCGACCTGCACATCGCACCAATCTTGCTCGGCGCTGGCATCCGGCTCTACGACAAACCCGGCACTGTCCCGATCCGACTTCACCGAGTCGGCGACGGCGATCCCAACTCCGCCGTCAACGTGCGATATCGACCGGTCACAGCCCGTTGACCGATCGGAAACGGGTTCCGCGGCTCGCGTTGCGGTGCGGGTCCGGGGATCTCCCGGATGTGCTGCGCCGAGCTGCGACGCAGTATCGAGGCAGCATGGACACGAGCCCGGGAAGCGGTGCGATCATGTTGCGACGAGGCGTGCTGTTCGCCGGGCTGCTGTTGACGGCGTGGACGATGGCCCTGGAGTTCGCGCACGTGCTGGAGTGGGCACCCAAGGCGCATTACCCGGGGTGGCTGTACGCGCGGCTGCAGGAGTCGCTGTATGTGTGGTTCGGCAACATCGGCAGCGTGCTCGAGGTGCTGGCCGTCATCGTCGGAGTGGCACTGGCAATCCTAGCCCGCCACGACCGCGCCTCGCGGGGGCTCCTCGCGTCCGCGGCCGGCCTGGAAGTGATTGCCTTGATCGTATTCCTGACCGTCGTGTACCCGGTGAATTTCCAGTTCCCCGTGCACGGATTCGACGCCGTCCCACCGGACTGGGCCGCGCTGCGAAACCGCTGGGAACTCGGGCACGCCGTCGGCTTCGTCCTGTTCACCACCGCGTTTATCCTGCTGCTCATCACTGCCCTGCGACCCCCTACCCGGCACCTCACTCCCCAGCGCGCCGATGACGCCAAGCCGGCGCCACCATTGCGGCAGCCGGAGTCTCAATAGTCGATCGCCTATCGGACGCGCTCCGGATCTGGCGGGCTCCTGTCAAAAGAGGGTGTCGCGGACGCGGACGGCTCGGTAGCCGGTGGGGCCGAGTTGGGCGAGTTCGCCCTCGATGTCGACGTCTTGCGCCGGTACGCCGGGTCCGAGAGATAGCGGCCGGCATAGATCGTTCTCCGCAGTGCCCCGTACTCTTTCAGCGCTGCTGCCAGGGCGTTCTGCCGGCTCGACGCCGAGAGTTAGCCGACCAGCAGCGAGGCGGTGGCGTGCCCGAACTTCAGCGACCGGGCCAGCCGCAGTAGATCGTCCCAGTGTGCCGCGATCAGGTCGAGGTTGGCTCGCCGCGTCAGCAGCGGTCCAGCCAGCGAGAACGCCGAGGTCACCTGCGATTTCGATTCCGTCCGGTAAAGGGTGATCTTGCCCAGGTCCCGGATGCGCGCCGAGAGTTGTAACCCCAGCAGGTCGAACAGGCCGAAGTTGACCACCGTCACCCCGTGCTCGGTGATCGGGATGTCGGTGGTTCTCCGGGGATCTCGTCGAGCATGTAATGCGCCTCGCGCTTGGTCGCAACGATGATCTTCGTGCCGTAGGTGGTGTGCTGATCCGTGACGTGTGTATGTCGACAGTCCCTCGGGTGCGAAGTACCTGCTTAATGCCCTGGCGGTGACCGGCTTGCCGCGGGTGGGAAACCGCTGGCCATCCGAGGAGGACAGGGTGCCAAAGCCGAAGATCGGGGTGAGCGGCAGCTTCTCGTGGTAGCCGATGAGCGTCAAGTTCGCGCGCGCAGCGTCTCCTCCCGTACATACCACTCGGCGGTCCAGGCCAGGATGTCGTAGGCGATGCCGCAGGCATCGGCCATCCGGGTGAGCCCAAGGTTGGTGGAGTGGGCAAGCAGCACCGCGATCAGGTTGCGTTTCAGCTCCAAAGCTGGCGGCAGAACCAGCAGTCCACGGCAGCGAGCACCATCCGAAGCATCGGCCTCGGCGTAGCAGAATGCGCCGTTCGCCATGCCGACGGTCAAAGGCGGCAGCTCACCCTGTGGATGATGGGCCGGTGTTCGAAGGCTTCAGAACCGATCAGATCGACAACGGTTGAGTCATCGATTTTCGTCCATCACGGTGGTGAAGGGCCGCCCACGCTGTAGTTGCACGGTCATCCGCGTACATCGGCGACTTCGCTGCGCAGGATGCAAAACTCGTTGCCTCCGGGTCGGCGAGCACGACCCATCCTGATCCATCTGGACGGCGCCGGTCGGCGACCTCGTGGGCTCCCAGCCTCAGTAGCCGTGCAAGCTTCTGCTCGCGGGTGGACCACTAAGTGAGACGGCTCCGGGTCAGAGTTTGAGGGGTTGGCCGGGGGCGAGGACGTGAACGTCGGTGTCGGGGGCAAGGTCAGCGGCGGCGTCGGTGTAAAGCGGTGTGCGGC
>JBOHEL010000379.1:0-5091 GCA_050700995.1 Sciscionella sp.
CGCCAGCTCGGCCGAGGAGCCGGGCAGCAGGCACTTCGTGATCACCGGATCGGTGCGGATGGGATCGGTGCACATCCGGCGGCGGCGCTGAGCGGCTATCTCAGCGCGGCGTGGGCGGCCGTGCGAGCGGCTGCGGGATCGGCGGCGGCCATCGCGGCGCGCGCGGCGGTCCGGCAGGCATCGAACTGGACCTGCCGCAACCTAGCGCCCACCGCGCGCAACGCGGCGGCGTTCATGGACAGGCTCGACGCGCCGAGGCCGACGAGCACGCAGGCCAGCAGCGGGTCGGCGGCGGCCTCGCCGCAAACCCCTGCAGGTTTCCCTGTCGCCTCGGCCGCCTCGCCTACCATCGCGATCAGTCGCAGCAAGGCCGGTTGCCAGGGATCATTCAGCGCCGCCACGGCGCCGAGCTGGCGGTCGGCTGCGAAGGTGTACTGCGCCAGGTCGTTGGTGCCGAGTGAGATGAAGTCGACCGCCGCCAACAGCTCCGATGCGGTGAGCGCCGCCGCCGGGACCTCGATCATGACGCCGGCGCGCTCGATGCCTGCTGCCCGCGCCGCACGGACGAAGCCAGTCGCTTCAGCCGCGGTCGCCACCATCGGCGCCATCACCGACACCAGCGCTCCGGAATCGGTCGAGGCAGCCGCGATCGCCGCCAGTTGCCGGTGCAGCAGGTCCGGGTTGTCCACAGCTGCCCGCAGCCCACGCACGCCGAGCGCGGGGTTCGGCTCCGGCTCGATCCGCAGGAACGGCAGCGGTTTGTCGGCGCCGGCATCCAGGGTGCGGACGACCACCGGCATACCGGCGAAGGGCGCCAGCACCTCGGCGTATGCCGCGCGCTGCGCTTCCCGCGACGGCTCGATGGCCGCATCCAGGTAGCAGAACTCGGTGCGGAACAACCCGACGCCCTCGGCACCGGCGGCCAACGCGGCGTGCGCATCGGCGGCCTTCCCGACGTTGCCGTACAGCTTCACGCGGTGCCCGTCAGCCGTCCTGCCATGACCGTTCCATTCCGGCACGCCGCTACGGACGGTGACGACCGACCCCGACCGCGTCGGGGCCGGGCCAGTCAACGCGCTCACCTCGCCGGAATCACCATCGACCTGCAGCACCGTCGCGTTGACCGCGAGCACTCCCCGGCAGGCCACCACTGCGGGAATGCCGAGCGCGCGCGCGAGTATCGCGGTGTGGCTCGTCGGGCCGCCCTCCTCGGTGACCAGCGCGAGTACCTTCGAAGGGTCGAGGCCTGCGGTGTCCGCGGGCGCCAGGTCGCGCGCAACCAGCACGCTCGGCCCCGCCAGCGCGGGCACGCCTGGCGCAGGCACACCGAGGAGTTCGGCTACAAGCCTGTCGCGCACGTCATGGATATCGCGGACCCGCTCGGCCAGATATCCACCGGCGGCGGCGAGCGACTCGGCGAAGCCTTCCGCCGCCTCATGGACCGCGCGAGCTGCTGGGAGCGAACGGGTGCCGACCAGTTGCTGCGCCTGCGTGATCAGTGCCGGATCGGCCGCCATCATCGCGGTCGCCGCTAGCACTGCCTTCGCCTCGCCTTCGGCGGCCGCTGCCCGCTCGTCGAGCCGCCGTGCCACCTTCTCGGCGGCGGGCGGGATCCGGGCGGCCTCGGCGACTGGGTCGGCAGGGGGCGGGGTCGAGGCTGGTTCACCTAGGGGTGTCGACACGATGGCGACCGGGCCGCTCGCCCGGCCAGCGCTGACGCCGAAACCGCTCAGCCGCACTGATGACATGGTCTAGACCATACCTCCTGATGTTGTTCTTGTGCGCATCTTTCTTCAAGTGACCAGGCTTTTCCGCTCGATGGCCATACCTCCTGCGCCCGAACGTCCAGGCCAGCTACGGTCTGTAAGAGGAACCCGCTCGACAGCCGGCATCGGCTGAAACCACGACACCAGCGGTATCCGAACGAGAAAGGCACGAATGATCGAGGCCACACGACGCGAGCAACCGAGGACGGACACCGAGCGCCACATCCGCGAGCAGGCACGCAAACTCCTGGTGCAACGTGGCGCCGGGGCCGTCACGCTGCGCGCGATCGCCAGGGAGCTCGGAATCACCGCGCCCGCCCTGTACCGCTACTACAATTCCCGGGAAGACCTGATCCAGCACGTATGCCTGGATATCTGCGCTGACCTCGCCGAGGATCTCGCCTGCGATCTCGCCCGAATGACGAGAGCAACCCCGGTCAGCCAGGTATTCGAACTATGCCGAGGTTTCCGCAGGTGGGCACTTGCGCACCCAAAGGAATTCACGCTGGTCTTCGCATCGCCCGCGACCGAGGCCACCGCTGGCTCGGGTGTCCTTCCCCTCGCGGAGGAACCTTTCGGCCGGATCTTCCTCACTGTCGCGGGCCGGGTACTCGCCAGCAGCGGCGTGGTGGTGCCCGCAGACCCCACGGTGCCGGAACACTTACGTCATGACCTCGCGGGTCTGCGCGAGTCGTTGCTGGCCACGCTGCACGAGGAGCACATCGAGGTACCGCCCGACACGCTCTCGCTCGGCATGGTCCGTTTCATGCTGCACTTCTGGGTGCGGCTGTACGGGCACGTCGCCCTGGAGGTGTTCGGTCGCTTTCCCTTCGGCATCACCGACACCGAGCCGCTCTTCGAGTCAATGCTCGCAGACCTCGCCGCCGTCGTCGGCCTCGCCCTTGAATAGCGCGGTTCCGATCCCGTAAGCGTCCTCGCCGGTCGAGCGCACGTTTCCGCTCACGGCGCGGCGGTCAGGGCACCACGTTCACCAGGCGGCCAGGGACGACGATGAGCTTGCGCGGTTGCGCACCGTCCAACAGTGCGGCGATCTTCTCCTCGGCCAGCGCCGCCCGGCGTACCTCGTCCTGACTCGCGGTCGCCGCCACGGTCACCCTTGCACGCACCTTGCCGTTGACCTGGATCGGGTACTCCAGGGTGTCCTCGATAAGGTAACGCTCGTCGGACTCTGGGAACGGGCCGTGCGCGAGCGTACCGTCGTGTCCCAGCCGCCGCCACAGTTCCTCCGCGATGTGCGGGCACAGTGGCGCCAGCATCAGGACCAGCGGCTCGGCCAGCGCCCTCGGGGTCCCCGCGTTGCTCGCGTACACCTTCGTGACGTGGTTGTTCAGCTCGATCAGCTTCGCGCCCGCGGTGTTGAAGCGCAGGTGAACATAATCTTCCCTGACGCCGGCGATGGTCTTGTGCAGTGCCCGCAGGTCGGCTTCGCTCAAGTCCACATCGGACACTCGAAGCGCCCCGGAGTCCTCGTCGACAACCGTGCGCCACAACCGCTGCAGGAACCGGTGCGCACCAACCACATCCTTGGTCGCCCACGGCCGTGACGCGTCGATCGGGCCCATCAGCATCTCGTACAACCGGAAGGTATCCGTGCCGTAAGACGCGTTGATCTCGTCGGGAGTGACGACATTCTTCAGGCTCTTGCCCATCTTGCCGTACTCCTGCTTGACCGGCTGGCCGTGCCAGAAGTACTCGCCGCCGGATTCAGCGACCTCTTCCGCGGGCACGTAGCTGCCGCGAGCGTCGGTGTAGGCGAATGCCTGGATGTAGCCCTGATTCACCAGTCGCCGATACGGCTCGTCCGAGGAAACGTGGCCGAGATCGAAGAGCACCTTGTGCCAGAACCTCGAGTACAGCAGGTGCAGCACGGCGTGCTCGACACCGCCGACATACAGGTCCACGCCGCCGGGATCGTCCTTGCCGTGCTCCGCGGGCCGCGGACCGGTCCAGTACCGCTCGTTCTCCGGGTCGCAGAAGCGCTCGCTGTTGGTCGGGTCGATGTAGCGCAGCTGGTACCAGCAGGAACCGGCCCAGTTCGGCATGGTGTTGGTGTCGCGGCGGTACTTCCTCTTACCGTCACCGAGGTCCAGTTCCACCTCGACCCATTCGGTCGCCTTCGCCAGCGGCGGTGACGGCTCGCTCCCGGCGTCTTCCGGCTCATACGTACTCGGCGAGTAGTCCGCGACCTCGGGCAGCGCGACCGGCAGCAGCTCCTCCGGCAGTGCGATCGGCGCGCCGCTCTCGTCGTAGACGATGGGGAACGGCTCGCCCCAGTAGCGCTGCCGGGAGAACAACCAGTCCCGCAGCTTGTATTGCACGGTGCCCTCACCATGGCCGTGTTCCTCCAGCCATGCGGTGATCGTTTTCTTGGCTTCGTCGATCCCGAGGCCGTCCAGGAATGCCGAATTGATCGCAGGCCCGTTCCCGGTGTACGCCTCGCCGTCGAAGCCGTCCTCCGGCCGCACGGTACGGATGATCTCCAGCCCGAACTTCTTCGCGAAATCCCAGTCTCGCTGGTCCTGCGCAGGCACGGCCATGATTGCTCCAGTGCCATAACCCATCAGCACGTAGTCCGCGATGAAGACCGGAATCCGCTTCCCGTTGACCGGATTCGTGGCATACGCCCCGGTGAACACCCCGGTCTTTTCCCGATTCTCCTGGCGATCCAGCTCGGACTTCATCGAGGCGGCACGGCGGTAGGCGGTGACAGCCTCCCGAGGGTTAGCGGCTCCCGCGGTCCAGCGACCCTCCACCTCGCCGTGCTCGGACGGCCACTCCGTCGCGGTGATCTTCTCGACCAGCGGGTGCTCGGGGGCCAGCACCATGTAGGTCGCACCGAACAGCGTGTCAGGGCGCGTGGTAAATACGTCGATCCCGGTGCCGTCGACCGGAAAGCGCACCCTCGCACCGTGTGAGCGCCCGATCCAGTTCCGCTGCATGATCTTGACCTTGTCCGGCCAGTCCAGCCGGTCAAGGTCGTCGACCAGCCGGTCGGCGTAGGCGGTGATCCGCATCATCCACTGCCGCAGGTTGCGGCGGAAAACCGGGAAGTTGCCGCGTTCGCTGCGACCGTCGGCGGTGACCTCCTCGTTGGACAGCACCGTGCCAAGCCCAGGGCACCAGTTCACCGGGGACTGTGCGGAGTACGCCAGCCGGTAGGAGTCGAGCACCGCCCGCCGCTCCGCTGCCCCAAGTTCCGTCCACTGGCGACCGTCCGGAGTGGACCGCTTGCCGGATTCCAGCTCGGCCACCAGCTCGGAGATCGGCCGTGCCTTGCCCGCAATCGTGTCGTACCAGGCGTGGT
>JBOHEL010000380.1:0-5074 GCA_050700995.1 Sciscionella sp.
CCGGTCTTGCCACGCTCCGGCCAGAGCCCCGGGTCGAGGCTGATGCGGCCCTCCGGGTACATCGCGATCGGCCCGCCGGTGTGCATCGCGTCGACCGCCCGGCCGAACGCTTCAACGACGTTCACATTCTCCCTGTCGACCCGCACGTGCCCGCAGGCGCGCAGCACCCGCCCCATGACGGGTGCGTCCAGCAGCCCGCCCGCGAGCAGGAACCGGGGGGCGATACCGAGCTTGTAGCACGCCGCGAGCAGCACGAACGGATCCAGGTTGCCGATATGGTTGCTGACAAGTAGCGCCTGGCCGTGACGTAGATCCTCGGGCACGGTGCCGGTGATCTCCAGCTTGCCGGTCAGCGCGATGAAGGCCCGGTCGAGTGTCAGCAGCGTGCGCCAGAGCAATGGCGTGTGGGCTGCGCGCGTCCGGCGTGTCGGGTGGTCGGACAGCGCGTAACGAGCGACCATGGCAAGCAGCATGTCAGATCGGGTTACCGTCGCGTAAGCCGCTGCCTGAAACGTTGCACGGACAACCTTGCCCGGGGTGCGTGTGACTGCCGGGGCGCAAGGGGCTAGAAGGCTACCGTAGAGGCATGGCTAGCAAGACGGTGACTTCGCGGCGTGGCGGTTCCTCGCGTACCACGTCCGCCCGATCGTCGACCCGTGGTGGCGGCGGCTCCTCGCGTGGCCGCGGCACGACCACCAAGCGCCGCCCGCCTGCCCGTCGAAAGTCCGCCGGTGGCTCGTCGGTGGGTCGTGGTGTGCGGGCGAGCTGGGGCCTGCTCGCCAAGGGTGTCGGCGGTATGGCCAGGGCCGTCGGCCGCGGTTCCGAGCTGGAGCCCGAGCACCGCAGGGACGGCATCGCGCTGCTGATGATCGCGCTGGCGCTCATCACCGGTGCCGGTGTGTGGTTCGCCGCCGCGGGGCCCGTTGGTAGGTGGGTCGAGATCGGGGTGCGTAGCGTGATCGGCGCGGTGTCGGTGGCGCTTCCGGTGCTGCTGCTGGTCGGGGCCGTGGTGTTGATGCGCAGCGAGCCGCGGCCGGAGAAGCGGCCACGCCTGGTGATCGGGGCGTTGCTGGTCATCTTGCCGCTGCTTGGGCTGCTGCATCTGCTCTGCGGTGCACCGGCGGACAACGCCGGACGGATGTACGCGGGCGGTGCGGTTGGCTACTTGGCGGGTGGCTTCCTGGCGCAGGGCATCACCACCTGGGTGGCCGCGCCACTGCTGGCGCTGGTGCTCTTCTACGGCATCCTGGTGTTCACCGGGACCCCGGTGCGCAAGATCCCGGAGCGGATCCGCGACTTCGGCCTGAATCCTGAGGACGAGGAGGCAGCGCAGGACGCTGACGGGACGCCCGCGCCGCGCTCCCGCAGGCGCAAGGGCGGTCAGGGCCAGACCGATCTGCTCGACCTCGTGGATTCCGCGCCGGGGGAGCCTCCGCTGCAACCGGCCAAGGAGATCGCGGCCGCGGCCAAACCGAAGCGTGCCGCGAAGGTGACCGCGGCGGAACCGCCCAAGGAGGAGCCGCAGGGCATCGCGGTCACCCGCACCGTGGAAGGCGATTACCGGTTGCCGCCGCTGACCGTGCTGCACCAGGGCGACCCGCCGAAGGCCCGCAGCAAGGCCAACGACGCGATGATCGAGGCGATCAGCGGTGTGCTCGACCAGTTCAACGTCGACGCCGCCGTCACCGGCTTCACCAGGGGCCCCACCGTGACGCGGTACGAGGTCGAGCTCGGGCCCGGCGTGAAGGTCGAGAAGATCACGGCGCTGACCAAGAACATCTCCTACGCGGTGGCCACAGACAACGTGCGGTTGCTTGCGCCGATCCCCGGCAAGTCGGCGGTGGGGATCGAGGTGCCGAACTCCGACAGGGAGATGGTGCGGTTGGGCGATGTGCTGAGGTCCAGCACGGCGGCGAAGGACAGCCATCCCATGGTGATCGGGCTCGGCAAGGACATCGAGGGGCATTTCGTCACGGCGAACCTCACGAAGATGCCGCACCTGCTGGTGGCGGGCGCCACCGGGTCCGGTAAGTCGAGCTTCGTGAACTCGATGCTGGTCTCGCTGCTGGCTCGCGCCACCCCTGACGAGGTCAGGATGATCCTGATCGACCCGAAGATGGTGGAGCTGACGCCCTACGAGGGCATCCCGCATCTGATCACCCCCATCATCACGCAGCCGAAGAAGGCGGCGGCGGCGCTCACCTGGCTGGTGGAGGAGATGGAGCAGCGGTACCAGGACATGCAGGCGAACCGGGTGCGCCATATCGACGATTTCAACAAGAAGGTGCGCTCAGGTGAGATCGCGGCGCCGCCGGGTAGCGAGCGGGAGTACCGGCCGTACCCGTACATCATGGCGATCGTCGACGAGCTCGCCGACCTGATGATGACCGCGCCGCGCGACGTCGAGGACGCCATCGTGCGCATCACCCAGAAGGCCCGTGCCGCCGGCATCCACCTGGTGCTGGCGACCCAGCGGCCGTCGGTGGATGTGGTGACCGGCCTGATCAAGACGAACGTGCCCTCGCGGTTGGCGTTCTCCACGTCGTCGCTGACCGATTCTCGGGTGATCCTCGATCAGCCGGGCGCGGAGAAGCTCATCGGTATGGGAGATGGGCTCTACCTGCCGATGGGGGCGTCCAAGCCGGTCCGCATCCAGGGCGCCTTCATCGCCGACGACGAGATCTCCGGCATCGTGGACTGCGCCAAGCAGCAGGCACAGCCGGAGTACACCGAGGGCGTGACCGCGGCGAAGGCAGGCGAGAAGAAGGACATCGACTCCGATATTGGGGACGACCTCGACGTTCTGTTGCAGGCTGCGGAACTGATCGTCAGCTCGCAGTTCGGCTCCACCTCGATGTTGCAGCGCAAGCTGCGGGTCGGTTTCGCCAAGGCGGGCAGGCTGATGGACCTGTTGGAGAGCCGAGGCGTGGTGGGGCCTTCGGAGGGGTCGAAGGCGCGCGACGTGCTGGTCAAACCCGATGACCTGGAGGGCACGTTGCTGATGATCCGCGGTGTCAGTCCGGCCGACACCGACGACGAGGAGTAGGACGGGACGCCGGGATGGGGGCGTCCGGCGTGCTCCCAATCGCCACACGCGATCACGATCCGGTCCCACAGGCCGATCGGTGTGCTCTCCGTGACCTGCGCCCGCGTCCGCTGGGCGCGCCGGTCTTAGCACAGCACAAGTCGTACGGCCGAACCATCGGCGGTGTCGATGAACTGGTGCTCGTCTCGCAGATCGCCTATATGGCGGTGGGCGTGCACCACGGTCGGTGCCGCCATGGCGAGTACACCCGGTAGGTCACCATGCTCGATCGTCGGGACATGGACGGCCGGGCGCATCGGCGCCGTGTCCAGTTCGGCGAGGTCGAGTGTGGGGAACTCGGTGGGTTGCACGGTAGCGGTCATGGCGTTCACCTTTCGTTTCCGGTGTCGAGAACGGTGTCCTCGCGGCGGTAGCCGAGCGCGGCGACCGCGTCCAGCACGGCTCGCACGTCGGGGCCGTGGACGGTGAGAGATCGGATGTCGTAGTCGCAGTCGTCGACGATGGCGATGCTCGCGCCGCCGAGCAGCCACACTCGACCGCCGACGTCCAGCGCGTCGCCACCGGCCGCGGCCACGGCGTTCACCGAGCGCGGGCAGGAACTCGTCGATGAGCGCGCTGGTGGTTCCAGGCAGCGTGATCCACATCGCTATGGCGGCCTTCGCGCGTGTGCTGTCGTTCACCCCCGGAGAGGAAGGCCGAGGAGCGTGGATACTGCATCGGGAAGGTGATCAGCTCGGCTGGTGGGAGCGCTACAGCGACGTGCTTCCTGACAATGTCGAAATGCTGGCAGGGTTCGAGGACGGCGCGGGGTGGGTGCGGCAGTACGACGAGGCGTTCGTGCCGGTGCTGTTGCAGACCCCGGAGTACGCCCATGCCATCGTGACCTCGGCCGCGCCGTACCAGCGCAGCGCCGATATGCCGAGGATCGTCGAGTTCCGGCAGCAGCGGCAGGAGAAGCTGCGGGACTCGGCGTTCCGGTGTACCGCGATCGTGAACGAAGGCGCGCTGCGCCGCCACGTCGGCGGTGGCGACGTGATGTGCGAGCAACTTCGATTACGGTTCCGGATCGTCCGAGTTCTTGGAACGCCAGACCGAGATCAGGCAGCACACGAGCGCGTTCAGCGTGGCCATGAAGCAAGGTGCTGGACTTGGCTGCCTCCCGCACCCGGCTGGAGAAGGTCGTGGGTGATATCGACTGCTCATCGCTGGTCACCGTGACTCCCTCGCGCCATCCTCGTGTCGTGACGAGACAGCCCCGCCCGTGCGTGTGCGTCCGGGGCAGATTCAGTGGTCAGCGCTTGCCGTCGCGGGCTCCCCGCCACCGGCTTCGTTCGAAGGGATCAGCCTATGAGTTCACCACGGCCGCCCTACCAAGAGCTGCGTGCCGCGCACTACGTCAAGCGCACGCGTTCCTCGGGTGCGGGGAACTGCGTGATGGTGGGTAGCGCTGCCGGTTGGATCGGTGTGCAGGACAGCAAGGAGGCGCTGCCCGCCGCCCAGCGCAGCACCCTCGGGTTCGCCCGCTCGCGGTTCGCGGCGTTTGTGCGGAGCCTGAAGTCCGGCGCCTGACATCCGCTGAGCTCCCGGAGGGCTCCGGCCACCTCACGGCTGACCGAACCCCCAGGTCAACCTGGGGTTCGCCGCACACGCAGCCGTCACTTCAGTTGAGAATGGATCACTCGGTGCTATCTGTAATCGCTGAGCAGAACGCAGGTCACAACGTCTCACCGGGCACGCCGCGCCGGTAAGGGACCCATTATCGAGACGGTGCGGCGGCGTGTGTCGGGCGCTATGCAAGCGCCCGCCAGGCGTCGTCGATGCGGGCGCGGGCCTCGATGACGTCGCGGCGAAGTCGGTCGATGGCGACGACGTCCGCTGCGGCCGCGGTCACGCCTGCCTGCCGCAGGAACGCTGACACCGTCATACCCGCCGCATGGGCGGCCTCGCGGATCTGACGGTCCTCCTCAAGGTTCAACCGCACCGCCACCCTGGCCGCGCGCGGCGGGACGTAGTCCACCTGCTCGCCGA
>JBOHEL010000381.1:0-5061 GCA_050700995.1 Sciscionella sp.
GCGCAGGCTCACGGCCGCCAGGCCGTTCGCGTTGGCATAGGAGGTGATGGCATGGTCGATGGCGAGTTTCGTCGCGCCGTACGTGTTCGTCGGGCGCGTCGCGGTGTCCTCCGTGATCGGGGACCGTTCGGGTTCGCCGTACGTCGCGGCCGTCGAGGAGAACACCAGCCGCGGCACCTCATGCCGCCGCATCGTGTCGAGCAGGTGCAGGGACGTCACCACGTTGCCATGCCAGTACTTTGCGGGATCTGTCATGGACTCTCCGACGAGCGACTTGGCGGCGAAGTGCAGCACGCCGTCGAAGCCGCCGCTCTCCGCGCCGATCACCGTTTCGGCCGTTTCGGTGATCTCTCCTCGGACGAACCGCGCGCCGTCCGGCACGGCATCCGCGTGGCCGGTCGAGAGGTCGTCGAGCACAATGACCTCGTGGCCGGACTCCAGCAGCCGCGCGGTGCAGACGCTGCCCACGTAACCGGCCCCACCCGTGACGAGCAGTTTCATCGCTTCTCCCACCTTGATCGGTCCGCCGCTTTCGTGTCCCCGATATCTACCAGTCCCTGGCCGCACCGGCAGCGGGAGCCGCCGTGAACATCCGCGGCGCGGTGAACCCATGTCCCTCGAACGCCTCGGACACCGCGCGCCGCACAGACGGTACGTCGCGTTCCAGGGCGACGACGACCACTGACCCGCCGAACCCGCCGCCGGTCATCCTGGCGCCAAGCGCACCTGCGGCGAGGGCGGCATCCACCGCGGCGTCGAGCTCTCCGACGGAGACACGGTAGTCGTCTCGCAAGCTGGCGTGAGAGGAGGTGAGCAGCGGTCCGATCTCGGTGACACGGCCGTCTCGCAGCAGCCCTGCCGTGTCGAGAACCCGCTGGTTCTCGGAGACGACGTGGCGCACCAGTGCGCGCAGCTCTGCGGGCAAGCCCGGCAACGCGGCGTCTAGCGTGGCGGTGGTGAGGTCACGAAGCGCCTCCACCCCGAGTAGCCGAGCGGCCTGCTCGCACCCACTGCGGCGATCACCGTAGCCGGATTCGCTGTTGGCATGGTTGGCGCGGGTGTCGATCACCAGCACCCTGACTCCCGCGGCCGCCGCGTCGAACGGTACCTGCTCCATCTCGCCGCTGCGCACGTCGAGAAAGAGCACATTGTCGGCGACGCAGCACAGCGACGCGGTCTGATCGAGCACCCCAGTCGGGGCACCGACGAACTCGTTCTCCGCTCGCTGCGCCCATCCTGCGAGTATTGGGTTGGGCACCGGCTCGATGTTCGCGTGGGTATCCAGCCCGAGCAGCGCCAGGGCAACGGCGCACTCCAGTGCTGCGGAGGAGGACAGCCCCGCCCCGGCAGGCACATCGCCGGAGACCACGAGGTCAGCTCCGGCGAGTACGGAGTCGACGCCCTGCTCCCGCAACGACCACGCCACCCCGTAGGGGTACGCGCGCCATCCTGAAACGCTGCCTGGTTCGAGGCAGGCGACCGCCACCGGCGTCGAGCGCTGCGGCCTGCCGTCCCTGCCGACCGTAATGACATCGAGCAGGCCGTCTGTGCGCGCGGCCGCGGCGACCGCGGTGCGCTGTGGCAGCGCGAACGGCAGCACGAATCCGTCGTTGTAATCGGTGTGGTCGCCGATCAGGTTGACCCGTCCTGGCGCCGACCACACCCCTTCCGGGGCCCGGCCGTGCAGCTGGCTGAATGCGGCCGCGGCTCGCCCGGACGCAGGCAACTGCGCCGATCTAGCCGGGTTGGTCACGTGCGGGCTCACCGGCTCAGTGCTAGCACGGCGTGCGCGAGGTCGGCGTCGAGCTGCGAAGTGTGTCCGGCCGTCGCGACTTCCACTGTGCGCGCCGCCGACCTGGCAGGGTTGACCTGCATCAGTGCGCCGGGAACTACTCCTGCCGATTTCAGCTCGGTGATCAGGTCGAGGTCGTTCTGCACATGCTCGGCGATGCGGCGGATCTCCACGCGGCCGCCACCCTTGCGGGCGACTTCGTCGATCCGGACGAGTGCGGCCTCCGCGGGTGGTGCTGGGTCCCCGTTGCCGAGCCGGTCGAGCCCGGGGATGGGGTTGCCGTACGGCGAGGTGGTGGGATGGCTCAGCAGGTTCACCAGCTTCCGTTCGACGGCTTCGCTCATGACGTGTTCCCAGCGGCACGCCTCGATGTGCACCTGCTCCCACTCCAGGCCGATGACGTCGACCAGCAAACGCTCCGCGAGGCGGTGCTTGCGCATCACGGCGATCGCCAGGTCGCGGCCGTGCTCGGTCAGCTCGAGGTGGCGGTCACCCGCGACCCGCACCAAGCCGTCGCGTTCCATCCGGCTGACCGTCTGGCTCACAGTGGGCCCGCTCTGCGCGAGCCGCTCGGCTATCCGCGCGCGCAGCGGTACGACGCCCTCCTCTTCGAGCTCGTAGATGGTGCGGAGATACATCTCCGTCGTGTCGATGAGGTCGTTCACACCGTTCCCCTTACGTCTACCCGCCAATGGTAGTGGGCGGTGTCTCCCAGCGGGTATTCCCGCCACTCGGCGCAGCGCCGTGGTCGTGGGGCGGGGCAAGATGGCAGGTATGGCAACTGCGCGGGGACCACTGATCAGTACGGCAGAACTCGCCGAGATGCTCGCATCGTCCGCACCGGTCGCGGTGCTCGACGTGCGCTGGGCGATGGGCGGCCCCGCTGGGCGCGAGCAGTACCTGCGGGGGCACATCCCCGGTGCGGTGTTCCTCGACCTTGACGCCGATCTGGCCGGTGAGCCAGGTTCGAGGGGCCGGCATCCGCTGCCGGATCCGGGGGAGCTGCAAAGCCGCCTGCGGGCCGCGGGCGTGTGCTCCAGGGCCATGGTGGTGGCCTACGACAGCGCGGACGGTTCGGTGGCGGCGAGGGCGTGGTGGTTGCTGCGGTGGGCGGGGCATCGTGCTGTCGCGGTGCTCGACGGTGGGTTCGCCGCGTGGGAAGCTGAGCGCAGGCAGGCCAGCACCAGCACACCGGGGCCCCCTCCCGGAGATATCGACGTCGTCGCCGGGGCTATGCCGGTGCTCGACGCGGCGGGGGCCGCGGGCATCGCCAGGGATGGAGTGCTGCTCGACGCCCGAGCACCGGGTCGTTACGCGGGCGAGTCCGAGCCGATCGACCCACGTGCGGGCCACATCCCAGGCGCCCGAAACGCGCCGTTCGCCGAGCAGGTAACGGCTGCGGGCCGCTGGCGATCCGCTGAGGAGCTCGCCGCACGTTTCGCGGCGCTGGGTGTCACCGCGGGGACAACGGTCGGTGCCTACTGCGGTTCCGGCGTCACAGCCACGTCGGTGCTGCTGGCGCTTGAGCGCGCCGGTCTCACCGACCCGCGACGGCCACCGGCACTGTATGCCGGTTCGTGGTCGCACTGGTGTGCCGATCCGAACCGCGAGGTGGCGACCGGCCACGACCACGGCACGGCGGGAAGCACGTCCGGTGACACTGCTGTCGATTAGGGTCGGATGATGGCTACACCTGCGCTCATATGGGATCCGGCGTTGCTGGCGTACGACCTGGGCGGGCACCATCCGTTCAACCCGCTACGGCTGGATCTGACGATGCGGCTCGCGGCAGAGTTCGGGGTGCTTGACGGCATACCGATCATGAGCCCGAAGGCCGCCGCGGACTCCGAGCTGGAACGGGCACACGAGCCAGGCTACATCCAGGCGGTGCGGGACGCGCCAGACTACGGGCCTGATCTGCGGCATGGGCTGGGCAGCGAGGACAATCCGGTGTTCGCCGGCATGCACGATGCGGCCGCGTTGGTGGTGGGCGGTTCGGTGCTCGCTGCCGAGCAGATCGCCCATGGCAACGTCAGTCGTGCCGTGAGCATCGCGGGTGGGCTGCACCACGCGATGTCCGATCACGCCTCGGGGTTCTGCGTCTACAACGACTGCGCGGTGGCCATCTCCTGGTTGCTCGACCACGGTTTCGACCGGATCGCCTATGTCGACACCGATGTGCACCATGGCGACGGGGTGCAGGCTGCCTTCTACGGCGATCCGAGGGTACTGACAGTCTCGATGCACCAGCACCCACACACGCTGTGGCCGGGCACCGGGTTCCCCAGCGAGCTCGGCACGGCGAACGCGGTCGGCAGCGCGGTGAACATCGCATTGCCGCCGCGGACGGCCGACGCCCCGTGGCTGCGGGCGTTTCACGCCGTGGTGCCATCCTTGCTGCGGCAGTTCCAGCCGCAACTGCTGGTGACCCAATGTGGCGTCGACACCCACGCGGAGGACCCGCTCGCCGATCTTGCGCTGTCGGTCGACGGCCACCGCGCCATCTACCGCACACTGCGGGAACTGGCCACCGAATGCGCCGACGGACGATGGCTGGCGATCGGGGGTGGCGGCTACCAACTTGTTCGGGTGGTGCCAAGATCGTGGACGCACCTGCTGGCGACCATTCTTGACCGCGATCTGGCGCCGGATACCCTGCTGCCGTCGGGCTGGTTGCGGCATGTGGCCGAATGCGCGCCACCCACCCGGCTGCCCGAGACGATGAGTGACGGCGCCGACACCGAATTCGAACGGTGGGGCGGCGACAGTGAGCAGCAGGTGGATCTCGCCATCGCCGATACCCGTAACGCGGTGTTCCCACTGCACGGGCTCGACCCAGACGACCCGCGAGACTAGGAGCGTCCGCAATGGACTCAGTGACTCCAGCCGCCCAAGAGGCCACAGGCCAGAATCCCTACGGCTACCCTAAGCACTGGGAAGCCGACGTCGTGCTCTCCGACGGCGGGACCGTCCACCTGCGACCGATCACTCCGGACGACGCGGAGAGGATCGTGGATTTCCACGCGGGGTTGTCGGCACGCACGCGTTACTACCGCTACTTCGGGGCTTACCCTCGGATTCCGCAACGCGATCTGACTCACTTCACCACGGTGGATCACCACGACCGGGTGGCGTTCGTGGCGATGCTCGGCGGCGACATCATCTCGGTCGGCCGCTACGAGCGGCTCGCCGATGGGCCGTCAGCCGAGGTGGCGTTCGTGGTCTCGGACGCTCACCAGGGGCGCGGGCTCGGGTCCATACTGCTGGAG
>JBOHEL010000382.1:0-5060 GCA_050700995.1 Sciscionella sp.
GATGACTGCATCGCGCCGCTGGCCGGTGATTCCCTATGAGCCATGGAAAGCGACCTGTGACACGCTGCATGGCCACACCCAGGTGTTGGGCAAGCTGGCGGCCGGCTTGGCCCCGCCCGAACCGCAGCTCCAGCACGCGGCTCTGCGTCTGACCGCCAGGGGCTGGGAGACCCTCCCGTTGCTGGCTCCCGACGGATCCGGGGCCGTGGTGGTCGCGTTGGACCTGCACTCCCATCAGGCTGTCGTCGAGCACAGCGACGGACGGAGACGGAACGTGGCGCTGGCGCCGGACCGGCCGGTCGGTCTGGTCACCCGTGAGGTGCTGGCTGCCCTGACTGAGATGGTCGGGCCGGTGCCGTTCGATCCCCGACCGCAGGAGACGCCCTGGTCGGTGCCGCTCGACGAGGACGACGAGCACGCCACCTACAACCCGGACCAGGTCGGCGTTTACTTCGCGGCGGCTACCCAGGCCGCGGCGGTGTTGGTGGAGCTTCGTGCCCCGTACCGGGGCCGGGCGAGCCCGGTCAACGCCTGGTGGGGGTCGTTCGACCTGGCAGTAAGTCTGTTCTCCGGCCGGCCGGCAGATCCCGGATCGTCGGAGTTCATACGGCGCAACGCCATGGACGCCCAGGAGGTGTCAGTGGGGTGGTGGCCCGGCGACGACCGCTATCCTAAGCCCGCGTTCTACGTCTACGCCCATCCCGTCCCGCCCGGCTACGACTCGGGACGGCTCGAACCCTCCGGGGCCCGGTGGGAGCCTACGCTCGGCGAGTACGTCCTCGACTGGGACGACGTCGTCGCCGCCGCCGACGATCCCCTTGGCGAAGCGCGGGCCTTCGCCCGCTCCGCCGTCCGGCACTCCTGCACTGCGTGCGACTGGGACCCGGACTTGTCCGCCAGCTTGGAGGGACGACCTCCTCCCATCAGCCGTGACTGACTGCGCTGGTATCAACGGCGGTGCGGGACAGAGGCCCCAGCAGTCGGCGCACACCGGCAGCGAACCGCTGGTTCGAGCAGGCGACTGGTATCCCATGACCGAGAATGACTCCCTTGTCGTCGATGACACCGAGCGTCACCGGTTCGTGTTCCCGCAGGACGGCCTCGACACCTAGCTCGTCTACCGGACAGACGGCAACCGGCTGATCTTGGTCCACACCGAGGTAGCCGAGTCCCTGTCAGGGCGTGGCATCGGGGGGCGGCTCGTCCAGGCAGCGGTCGATCGGGCCGCCGCTACCGGCGAGACCCTGGTTCCGTGGTGCCCCTACGCCCGCAAATGGCTCACCGACCGCCCCGACCTGTCCGCCCGGGTAGGCATCGACTGGGATCTCCCGCCGGCGACGGCATAGACCGACAGCGTGCGGGAGTCCCGCCACATACAACCGAGAGCGAGGAGACCGCAGGTGAGTGAAGACCTTCGACGTCGTCCGCCGATGGAGGTGTTCGACGAGCATCTACGCCTGGCCGGCGGGCACCGCTTCGAGGAAGACATCGAGCGCAACGTCGCACCCGATTGTGTCGTCTTGGAGCGCCGAGGGGTATTCCACGGCCGGGACGGCGCGCGCCACCTCGCCCGGCTGTTGGCTGAAGAACTGCCCAGCGTTCCATACGTCTACACCAACCGGCTGGTCGAAGGCCGATATGCGTTCTTAGAGTGGACCTCCGAGGCCGAACACACCCGGGTACGGGACGGGGCTGACTCGTTCGTCATCGAGAACGGATGGATCGTGGCCCAGACCATCCACTACACCGTCGAGCAGATTTGAACGCCAGCGAGCCCTCGACCAGGGGTCGAACGGCTCGGAGCCGTCGACCGGTACCTTGCGGCAGGAGACCTGCGCCGCCCTGATATGCCCCGGCGGGGATCCGTCACCGCCGTGGTCGCCCTCGCTGTCGCCGAGGCCAGGCGCTCCGGCTCCCGCCCGGGCCTGCTGGCGCCCACGGCACGCAGGTCGACGATCTGCCAAACAGGATGGCCGTTCGGTCACCAACCGGCTCCAGCTGCAAGCGGATCATCATGTACACCTCCGACGGGTACGTATCGGCGCAGCTGACAAAGCCTGAACGTGCGATCTTCGCCAAGAGGCTGGCTGCCGCCGGCCCCGGGCACCTGGAGGCGGTCCGACGGCACTTCATCGACCGGCTCACCCCCGAGCAGCTCGACGTGATCGCCGACGCTGCCGAAGCGGTGCTGGACGGTTTCGACCAGACCGGCAGAAAATGAAGGAAACCCTTCCGATCTGACCGACCTGGACACCTGCCCGGAGCGGTCAGGCGCCCAGCGCGTCGAGGGCGGCGACCACCATGGCCTGCACGCCGGTCTCGAGCGTGGGGTGCAGGGCGGGGGCGAAGGCCGGGTTGTGGTTGGTCGGGATGTCCTGTGCTATCCGCCCGGCCGCCAGGGCGGCGCGGTAGGCGTCGGGATCGGTCCCCCCGACATACCAGAACACCGACGGAACATTCCATTCGGTGCCGAACGAACCGAAGTCCTCGCTGGCCGACACGGGCGCGGCCAGCTCGGCGACACGGTCGTCGCGGAAATAGGATTGCAGGGCGGCCCCCACCCGCCCGGTTCGCTCGGCGTCGTTCACGGTGAGCGGGTAGTGCTCGGTGGTGGTGATCTCCGGCGGCTTCAGCGCTCCCGAGGCTTGGGCCTCGGCGTTGACGATGCGTTCGATGGCTTCGAGGGTCCGCCGCCGGACCGTCTCGTCGAAGCTGCGGACGTTGATCTTGAGCACCGCGTCGTCGGGGATCACGTTGTCCTTGGTGCCCGCCTGCAGTGCGCCGATGGTGACCACCACTGCCTGTGATGCGGCGGTCTCCCGGGAGACGATGGTCTGCAGCCGCATGACCGTCGCGGCGGCCATGACCACTGGGTCGACGCTCGATTCGGGCATGGATCCGTGCGCCCCGTGGCCGAACAGCCGGACCTGCAGGCTGTCAGCCGCCGCCTGGGTCGTCCCCGGCCGGTAACGGATCTGGCCGGCCTCGCCGGGCATGACGTGCTGGCCCAGGATCACCTCCGGTTTGGGGAACCGCTCGAACAGCCCGTCGTCGATCATCGCCTGAGCGCCCTGTGCCGTCTCTTCGGCCGGCTGGAAAATGGCCAGCACCGTCCCGTTCCATGCCTGGGCCGCCCCGGCAAGCAGACCGGCGGCACCGACCAGCCAGGTCACGTGCATGTCATGCCCGCAGGCGTGCATGACCGGCACCTGATTGCCCTCACCGTCGATGCCAGTCTCGACACTGGCGTAGTCGAGTCCGGTGGCCTCCTTGACCGGCAGGGCGTCCATATCGGCGCGCAGCATGACCGTCGGACCGGCGCCATTGCGCAACACGCCCACCACGCCCGCCCCGCCCACGCCGGCGGTGACCTCGAATCCCGCCTGCCGCAACCGTTCGGCCGCCTTCCCGGCGGTGCGGTGTTCCTGCAGAGACAGCTCCGGGTGACTGTGTAGATCACGGTAGAAGGCGCCGAGATCACCCACGATGCCATCCAAGCCACCAAGGACCGATTGAATCCAATCGGTATCAGACATGGTCACCTCCTTTGAGCAAGGATGCCACGCATGGCCCAGGGCTTCGATCCCACGCTGATCCTGTGGCTCAACCTGGTCGGCACCTTCGTGTTCGGGCTCAGCGGCGGCCTCGCTGCGGTGCGGGCTCGCTTCGACCTCTTCGGTGTCCTCGTCTTGGCCCTGGTCGTCGGCCTGGCCGGTGGCATCACCCGTGATCTGCTCATCGGAACCCCGCCCGCCACCTTTCGCGATTGGCGCTACCTGGCCGCCGCCGGAGCAGCCGGGGTGGCCACCTTCGCCGCCCGTTCTGTGCTTGAGCGGATCTGGAACGTCATCCAGATCCTCGACGCCGCAGGGCTGGCGCTGTTCTGCGTGACCGGGGCCGCCAAAGCAATCGAGTTCCGGCTGGGACCGGCACAAGCCATCATCCTCGGCGCCATCACCGGCATCGGAGGCGGCATGCTTCGCGACGTCTTGCTGCGCCAGACCCCCACCGTGCTGAAACATGACCTCTACGCCGTTCCCGCCCTGGCAGGCGCAGCCGTCGTGGTCGCCGCCCACGGCGCCGGCTCGAACAGCCTGGCCTTCCCACTGGTCGGATTCGTGGTCTGCTTCGCCATCCGACTGCTCGGCCTACGGTTCAACCTTCATCTGCCCATCGCTCCGAGTGAACGACATGCCCAGAGCAACAACACCGAGGGACCACTTGCCTCCAAAGAGGACGACGACCACAACTTCAGCTGACCGCTAGAGCTTGTGCTCGCCGCCCCCGACGGTCACCTGTGTCAAGTCGGACCGGGAACAGGCTGGAACCGCGTCGATCGGCACGCCCTGTAGGTGCCGAATACCGGATCGGCAAGCCGACCTGCAGTTTCTCGGATACCTGCCGCAGAGGTAGTACCGGCGGTAGGCGCGTATCAGGTTCGAGTGGTACCGATCGTCTCACCGAAGCGCGAACGTCGTGGCTCCACTTTCGTGCTGCCAGTGCCGCCTGGAGAGACTGATTCGTCATCAGCACGGATGGCAGTCTCGGCGCGCACAAGTTCCTCGCGCACTCGTTGCCGGAATCGCAGCGGAGAGACCCCCACCTCGCGTTTGAACGCATTGCTGAACGCGCTCTCGGAGGAATATCCCAGTTCCGACGCCAGTGATCCGACGCGCACGTCGCCGTCACGGAGGGATCGCTGCGCTCGCAGCATTCGCCAGCGGTTGAGGTAGGTCAGCGGTGGTACGCCCGCTTTGGTGCGGAAGCGTTCGGCAAACGACGTTCGCGACATCGCCGCGGCGCGCGCCAGATCATCAAGGTTCCAAGGCTTTCCGGGTTCGGTGTGCATGAGGCTGAGCGCTGGACGTAGTCGTTCGTCGGTGAGCACCCGTAGCCATCCCGCGGGTAGTTCGGCCTGGTCGATGTAGGCGCGAAGTACCTCGAGCAGCAGCAGTTGGCCGTGCTGCCCGACAGCGAACGCCGCGCCGATCCGGTTGCCGGCCACCTCGTCGAACAGCCGGTCGAGCTGGCCGCGCAGGTTGGTGGCGGTGGCGTCCGAT
>JBOHEL010000383.1:0-5058 GCA_050700995.1 Sciscionella sp.
GCGAAGGACAACCCGTCCGACGAGCGTCTTGTCGCACTCGCTCAGGTTCGGGACCTGACCCCGCTGCGGGAAAGCGACGGCAGGCTGGTCGCGCTGCCTGCGGCCGAAGACACCTTCGCCGCCTGCCTCGACGCGATCCGCAAGGTGCAGGCGCAGCGTCCGGCGAAAAAGCGCTTCGACACCAACCGGATCCTCGTCTACGTGTGGCCGCGCATTGAGCTGACCATGGACGAGGTCAGCACGATCGCGGACCGCGTCGTGCCAACGACCGCGGGCGCGGGACTCGAAGAGGCGCAGTTCCTCGGCAGGCGGCGCGACCGCCGGACCGACGAGCTGATCAAGGTCGCGCTCCGGATCACCCACGGCGTCGGGGCAGGCCCGAAGTGGTCGCTCGGTGAGCCGTCGACCGATGTCATCAAGCCGCTCGACGATTACCGGCACAAGGTGTTGCGCGCCGCTCGCCGCGCCGCGGTGTACCCCTACGAGCTGACCGGCATGTTGGCAGGCGAGGGCGGCACGTTCACCGAACACGACCTGGATTCCTCGGGCGAACTGGCTCCGGTGCACCGGCCGAGGGGCCGCAACACCGCTGGACTCGTCGCCGGTGTCGTGCATACCCCCACCGCGCGGTATCCGGAAGGCGTGACGAGGGTGATGCTGCTTGGCGACCCGACGAAGGCGCTCGGCGCGCTGGCCGAACCGGAATGTGCACGGATCATCGCCGCGCTGAATCTGGCCGAGCGCATGCGCGTGCCACTCGAATGGTTCGCGTTGTCGGCAGGCGCGAAGATCTCCATGGAGTCCGGCACCGAGAACATGGACTGGGTCGCGGCCGCGCTCAAGCGCATCGTGCGGTTTACCCAGGACGGTGGCGAGATCAATATCGTGATCGCGGGCATCACCGTCGGCGCCCAGCCGTACTGGAACGCTGAAGCGACGATGCTGATGCACACCAAGGGAATTCTGGTGATGACCCCGGACTCTGCGATGGTGCTGACCGGTAAGCAGTCGCTGGACTTCTCCGGTGGCGTGTCGGCGGAGGACAACTTCGGCATCGGTGGCTACGACCGGGTGATGGGCCCGAACGGCCAGGCGCAGTACTGGGCGCCCGACCTCGCGGGCGCGCGGAACGTGCTGATGTCTCACTACGACCACACCTACGTCGCCCCGTCCGAATCCGGCCCGCGCCGGGCCGACACCAGCGACCCGCACGACCGCGACGTCTGCGGTTTCCCGCACGCGGTGACCGGCAGCGATTTCACCACCGTCGGCGAGATTTTCGCCAAGGCGACGAATCCTGACCGCAAGAAGCCGTTCGACATCCGCACGGTGATGCGCGCGGTGTCCGACCAGGACCGCCCGGTCCTGGAACGCTGGGCAGGCATGGCCGACGCGGAAACCGCCGTCGTGCAGGACGTACACCTCGGCGGCATGCCGGTATGCCTGCTCGGGATCGAGTCGCGCTCGGTGCCGCGTCGCGGTTTCCCACCAACCGACGGGCCGGATACCTACACCGCGGGCACCCTGTTCCCTCGGTCGTCGAAGAAGGCCGCGCGGGCGATCAACGCGGCCAGCGGCAACCGGCCGCTGGTGGTACTGGCGAACCTGTCGGGTTTCGACGGTTCACCCGAGTCGATGCGCAAACTCCAGCTGGAGTACGGCGCCGAGATCGGCAGGGCGATCGTGAACTTCGAAGGCCGCATCGTGTTCTGCGTGATCTCGCGGTACCACGGCGGCGCGTTTGTGGTGTTCTCGAAGGCACTGAACCCGAACATGACCGTGCTCGCCGTGGAAGGCTCGTTTGCCTCGGTCCTCGGTGGTGCGCCTGCGGCCGCCGTCGTCTTCGCCGGTGAGGTGAACCATCGGACCGCGCAGGATCCACGGGTCGCCGACCTGGAAGCATGCGCCTCGGAAGCGGGTGGCACGCTGCGGGCGGAGCTCACCGCGCAGCTCGCCGAGACCCGTTCCGCGGTGCGGGCGGAAAAGCTCGGCGAGGTGGCGGCGGAGTTCGACACCATGCACAGCATCGAGCGAGCCGTGCAGGTCGGCTCGGTGGACGCCATCATCACAGCGTCCGAGATGCGCCCGAGGCTCATCGAGGCGATCGAGAACGGACTCGCCAAGTAGCGAGCCGAAGCACCGAGGGGCCCCCGGATTTGGTTCCGGGCAACCACCGGCACTTACCGGGTAGCTGACGGCTTGGCGAAACGGCGTCAGTGGCCGTGGGCTCGCACTCGGCGCGACGCGCACGCGGTGCCGAAGCCCGACCAATCAGCCGGGGCCGGGCGACCCCAGATCACCACAACCTTCAGCGTCGCTGTCCCGGTATTGCGCAGATCGTGGTCAGAGCCGATGGGTGCGAGCACAGCGTCGCCGGGACCGAGTGGGTGGGTCTTCCCGTCGACGCGCATCTCGCCGCTGCCTTCTACGACGAGGTAGAGCTCCTCAAGTTGCTCGTTTTCGTCGTGCGAGTGCATGCCTTCGGCACCACCGGGTGGTAGCTCCCACATGTGCACCGCCACCGGAAGGCGCGTCTGGTCGAGGAAATACCACTGAACCGTGGTCAGTTCCCCTCCGCCGTGCAGGTCATAGGCAAACGCCGTGCTTCCAGCGCGTTCCAGCATCTTGCTCGCTCCTGGTAACTTCTTGGTGCCTTCGGTTCGATATGCAACGAGCATGCCCCACCAAGCGGGGCCGGGGAGTAATCCTGCGCGCGAAGGGAGGCCCTGATATCGCAGCGTTCGGAAACTCCCCGGCTGTGATCAGCACGCTTGCTTCGTAAAGGAGATCGCGCCAGGTGCCAGAGAAACGTGAACCTGCCCCGCCCGTCCCCGACGGAACTCACGCTAGCCTGCGGGCTGACTGCGAGCACTGCTTCGCGCTGTGCTGTGTTGCTCCAGCCTTCTCGGCATCGGCAGATTTCGCCATCAACAAGGACGCCGGGCAGGCCTGCCCGAATCTGTTGGCGAATTTCCGCTGCGGCATCCACACCCAGCTCAGGCAGCAGGGCTTTCCAGGGTGCACCGTCTATGACTGTTTCGGCGCGGGACAGCAGGTCTCGCAGGTCACGTTCGGCGGGCAGGACTGGAGGCAGGCCCCACGAACCGCACGACGGATGTTCGAGGTGTTCCCGATCATGCGACAGCTCCATGAGCTGCTCTGGTATCTGACGGAAGCGCTGACGCTGCGAGTAGCGAGTCAGCTGCACGGTGATCTCCAGCACGCGATCGAGGAGACCGAACGCTTCACTCAACGCGGTCCCGATGCTCTCGTGGAACTGGACGTGGCAGCGCATCGCCACGACGTCAATGCCTTACTGCTGCGGGCCAGCGAGCTCGTGCGAGCCGAAGTTCGCCACCAGAGGAAGGACCACAGAGGTGCCGATCTCGTGGGGGCCAACCTCAAGGGTGCCGACCTCCGAGGTGCGAACTTGCGAGGGGCTTGCCTCATCGGGGCCGATCTCAGCGGCGCTGACCTGAGAGCCGCGGACCTGACCGGGGCTGACTGCAGAAATGCCGACCTGCGAGGCGCCGATCTCAGCGGGAGCATCTTTCTCATCCAGTCTCAGCTTGACGCGGCGAAGGGCGACGTCTACACCAAGCTTCCTCGGTCGCTCACCCGCCCACGGCATTGGTAGCTCGCGGAGCCTCAGTCGCAGCAACGGTAGCGGTGTTGCGGGCGACCGCGCGCGCCATAGGCAAGATCGCGCCTGGCGCGGTCGATATCAGCCAGGTGCTCGAGATACCGCGCCGCCGTCGGCCTGCTGATGCCCACATGAGCTGCGACGTCGTGGGCGGAGCAGTCACGAAGCTCAGCCAACGCGAGCTGTACCGCGTCGACGGTGTGCTGACTCATCCCCTTCGGGAGTTGTGGCGCATCGTCGTGCAGGACTCGAAACAGTTGGTTGACTTCGTCCTGGGTGGGAGTGTGCGCGGCGGAGAATCGCGAGTCAAGCCGCTGGTACCGGCGTAACAATTCCGAGAGTGCGGGCAGCCTGACCGGTTTGAGTAGGTAGTGCAGCACACCGTCCTGCATAGCCGTGCGCACCGTCTGCAGGTCTCGCCGCCCGGTGATCACGATGACATCAAGGCGCTGGCGCTCGCGGCGCACGCGGGCGGCGAAGTCGAGACCGTTCGCGTCCGGTAGGTGCAGGTCCAACAGCAGCAGATGCGGATGGTGTGCTGTGATCGCCTTGCGTGCCTCGGCGGCGGTACCCGCGGTAGCGACAACAGTGTAGCCAGGAACATGTCCGACGAACCGTGTCAACGTCATGGCGACCACGGGGTCGTCATCCACCACCAGTGTCGAGATCATGGTGCGTCCCTCAGGCGAAATTAGGTGTGCGTAGGCGTGCGGTGCGACCGTCACGACGGCGCGCGCTGGCCATAACGCGCTACGTGTCAGAGTAATGCCTCATGCGGAGTTCTGTGGCTGAGGCGGTGCGCGCCTGGACACGCGCGCTGCGACGAGCTGCCGGCGGCCGCCGGCCCGTGCTCGGTCTGGCTGCGCTGTATATCGTTTTCGGTGCCGTCCCGCTCCTGCTGCTGGCGCACTTCGCACTCTCGCTAGCCGATAGCGCGGTCCGCGAGCAGGTCCGACACCGTCTGATGACGACGGCGGACACCAGTGGTGTCGTGGTCCAGCAACGGCTCGGGGCGCTCGGTGACCTGGTGACCGCGACAGCGCGGGACCAGGTACTTGACGTCGACCTGCCCGCCGCGGGGCGGCCTGCGAACGTGGCGGCGCTCGACGAGCGCTTGCGACAGATGAAGAGTTCACAGCCCGGCATCACGGAGGCATTGATTACCGATATGTCCGGTCGCATTCTTGCCGGACAACCGGGTACCGAGTATTTTCACGATGTCAGCCGCACCGACTGGTTCAACGCGGTACGCGCCAAGGCGCGGACCTATGTGTCCGCCGCATATACGCCGAGTTTCCCCGGAGCCCACAGGGCAATCGCTATCGCCGCGCCGGCGTATGACACCTCGGGGAAACCGGTCGCCATCCTTGTCGCCGCCTACAGCCTGAACACCTTGCAGAACTTCACCCGCCGCG
>JBOHEL010000384.1:0-5056 GCA_050700995.1 Sciscionella sp.
TGTCAACACATGACGCGAAGTGGGCCAGCCGACTGGCGAGGTAATGACACCAGGCCGTCGGGACACATCCGCGCCATCCATTGCTGAACATTCCGGTCGGCAGGTCGGGATGTCCCCGTCCGCGTTAGAAAAGATCCCCCAAGTGCGCATCGTGGACAGGCGTGGGGGATGTCAGTGGGTCGAACCTACTGTGCCGGTAGATACTAATCCGACCAAAAGTAAGTCAACACCGTTGGTAGAGCCATGATCGGCGTCGACTTACTTTTGATCTCCTTAGTAACAGGGTGACCGCCGAGCACGAGGACGGCCGCCTCATCATCTCCGATGCTCGACGGGATCGGTGACGAGCAATCCCAGATGCTCGGCGACGGCCTTCATCGTCGAGTCGTGCGTCGCCACCGTGACCGGCTCGCCAATCAGGAGTGCTGTCGCCACGTGCAGCGCGTCGAGGGTCTTGACGTGCCGCTCGATGGACTCGGCGATGGTGTGGGTCTCACGGCTGATCTCGAGCATGCCGACGCGGTCGAGGAGCGGCGTCCCGCCGACGAGCGGCCTGCCGTCGCGCCGCAGGACTCGGATCACCTCTGTGCGCAGGAGGCGGGACGAAACGAAGGTCGTCCCAGGGGCCTGCATCCAGGACTGCAGCCGTTCGCGATCGGGGACGTCCAGGATCGTGCGGAGCGCCACCGAGGAGTGGAGGTACACCAAAAGGGCAGCCACGGTTCAGTGGTCCCCGCGCATCTCCTCGAGCAGCGCGTCGGCCTCGGCCTCGGTGTACGTCGGCCCGCCTGGGCGAGGGGGCCACGGCGCGGGCTCCGGGGCCGGCGGGGTGTACCGTCCCTCGCGCTCGAGCCGGGCGAGCGCCGTGTCCCGGTCCCTGACCGTACTGACCCGCCAGCGCGGCTTCCCCCGCTCGGTCACCACGACGTCGTCGGTGTCGGTGACCTGGTCGAGCACTGCTGCGGTTTGCTGGTTGAGCTCGCGCTTGGTGATCGTTCGCATGCCGCCGAGTGTACTACCTATGTCAGGCATTCCGCGCTGTGCAGTCGAGTCGCACCGCGCCGACGGTGTCGGCCATGTCTTCGACACGATCCTGGCGATAGGTCTGGACTAATCTGGCGGCATGCTCAGTCTCACCGCCACGCTCCGGGCAGCACGTACACGAGAGGTGTCAATCTTGGACCACGGCATCAACGTCGCAGACATTCCCGAGCCTCACCGTTTGGAGACCCGCGGCCGGTAACCGCGATCAGCTGATCGGGTACAGCTCGATCTCGGCGTGGTGGCCGTTGCTGCTCGCCAGCTTCGCGTCGCAGGTGACCAGCGGGACGTCGAGCTGCTCGGCAAGGGCGACATAGAGGGCGTCGTAGGCGCTGATGCTGTGGCGCAGTTCCCACGCCCGCTCAAGTAGCGGCCGATGGGGCAAGCGGAGGAGCGGGGCCTGCTGGATCTGCAGCAGTGCTGTTTTCGCGCGATCCGTGCTCAGAACACGGCTCCGAGCCATGCGGCGAATGACGCTGAGCGCTTCCGCATCCAGCAGCTCCGGCGCCGCGGCTCTCGCCAGCATCAGCTGCCGTAGCAGTGCGGGATGTGGTTGCGCGCCGGTCACCACCTCGATCAGTGCGGAGTTGTCGACGATAATGTCGACGTTCACTCGCCGTCTTCGCTGTCGCGAAGCTCGCGCTGGATCTGGACAATGAGTTCGCCGCTTACTCCCCAGTCGCGGTTCGTCACCCGCTCGACCCATTCCGCCATGGTGGGTCCACTGGCGAGCTTCGCGAGTTCGTTGCGGACATACGCGGTGAGTGACATGTTCTCCCGCGCGGCGCGCGTGCGCAGTGTCGTGTAGGTGGCGTCGTCCACATCACGGATCTGGATCGTCTTACTCATGGGTGCAGCCTAGCGCACCTGCACCCATCATGCATGCATGTATTGGTGCGCACTATGGCCAGGGTGAACGGCCGACCCGGTGTGCTCGGCTCTAGGCTGGTGGCAGGTCTCAACCAGGAGGTGTGGTGAGCGGGAGCCCGAGGATCGGGGTGCTTGCCCTGCAGGGTGACGTCCGAGAGCATCTGGTCGCACTGCGGGAATCGGGCGCCGACCCGGTCGCCGTCCGGCGCCCCCGCGAGCTGTCCGCAGTGGATGGCCTTGTGCTGCCCGGCGGGGAGTCGACCACCATGAGCAGGCTACTGCGGACCTTCGAGCTGCTCGATCCGCTGCGGGACCGGCTTTCCTGCGGGATGCCTGCCTACGGCTCGTGCGCAGGCATGATCCTGCTAGCCAAGGAGCTGCTTGACGCCCACCCTGACCAGCGGCAATTGGGCGCGCTTGACGTGGTGGTCCGGCGCAACGCGTTCGGCAGGCAGGTCGACTCCTTCGAGGCGGAGCTCGATATGACCGGTGTCGAGGGCAGCGTGCACGCGGTCTTCATCCGTGCGCCGTGGGTGGAATCGGCCGCCGATCATGTAGAGATCCTGGCCAGGGTGCCGGACTCGCCGAGCGCCGGACCGGCCGCCGGTAGGATCGTCGCGGTTCGGCAGGGCGCGGTGATGGCGACGGCGTTTCATCCCGAGTTGACCGGAGACCATCGGGTGCACCGGATGTTCGTCGGTATGGTTTCCGCCGGGACGTAGCTCGCCAGGTGTCGGCGCCGCGGTATATGGGCGATCGCGCCTCCTGTTCCAGGAAGTTGATGATCGAGGTTCTGGAGGAGTTGTAGATGAGCGGCCATTCGAAATGGGCGACGACTAAGCACAAGAAGGCCGCCATCGATGCCAAGCGCAGCAAGCTGTTCGCTGGGCTGATCAAGAACATCGAGGTCGCCGCGCGGACCGGCGGTGGCGACCCCGATGGCAACCCGACGCTGTACGACGCGATCGTGAAGGCCCGCAAGAACTCCGTGCCTGCCGACAACATCGAGCGTGCCCGCAAGCGGGGTGGTGGCGAGGAAGCGGGCGGTGTCGACTGGCAGACCATCACCTACGAGGGGTACGGCCCGAGCGGGGTAGCGGTACTGGTCGAATGTCTGACCGACAACAAGAACCGTGCCGCGAGCGAGGTGCGCACCGCTTTGACACGCAACGGCGGGTCGCTGGCCGATCCTGGCTCGGTGTCGTACATGTTCACCCGGAAGGGTGTGGTCATCGTGCCGAAGCACGACCTCTCGGAAGACGACGTGATGATGGCGGTGCTAGATGCTGGGGCCGAGGAGATCAACGACCTCGGTGAGAGCTTCGAAGTCGTTTCCGAGGCGGCGGACATGCTGGCCGTCCGGAAAGCCGTGCAGGAGGCCGGGTTCGACTACGACTCCGCGGATGCCACCTTCCTGCCCTCGATGACCGTTGACCTCGACGTCAACGGCGCGCGCAAGGTCTTCAAGCTCATCGACGCGCTTGAGGACTGCGACGACGTTCAGAACGTGTGGGCCAACTTTGACGTCTCCGACGAGGTTATGGCTGAAGTCGACTGAATTTTTCCTTGCGGTATAAGGATTTATCGCCCAGCTCGGCGCGTTGGTCGGTGACCCGTCCACGGTTTCCGTGCAGAATGGCTGCCGTGTCGACAGCATCCTTGCCCGCAGAAGACGAAGAGCTACGTCGCTACCTGCTGGCGCAGGCTGAGGAGCGCGGCAATGCCGTGGTGGAGGTGGCAGGCGACGAGCACGGTGCGCCGTACTGCTTCTCGGTCGGCGCCTGGCGGCGCTTCGGTGTGCCGGAGGCGGTCGTCGTGGGGTTACCCGACGGGATGGGTCCGGTGCTGATCGACGCCTATGTCGCGCGTGCCGCCGGGGGGCTGCGATTCCTGCCGGGGGTGCTCTACGACGATTTCTTCTCCGGGGTGGCGCTCACCGTCGAGAAGGTCGCGAAGGGCCACTACCCGGAGTACTTCGGCAGTGCGTTCCTGCTGTACAGCAAGGGGGACTTCGCCGCGGTGCAACTGATCGTGCCAACACCGCAAGGGCACTGGCCATGGTCGCCCGATGCGCCCGCGGGGTTCGCGCGGTGGCAGCCTGTGCTGACCGAAAGCGGTGCGCCGGAAAGCTGGGATCCCGGAGTCGACGGTCCGTAGCTGAGAGCGGCTCCGGCGCGTCGTCGCTGGAATGGCACCGGCTTGCCGGTAACCTCGATTCTCGAACTGGTGTTCGGCGGGAGGGTGTCGGTTGCGTGTGCTTGGAGTCGATCCGGGGCTGACCCGGTGCGGATTCGGCGTGGTTGACGGCGGCACCGGGCGTTCGGTGCGCTGTGTTGCTGTCGACGTGGTGCGGACTCCGGTTGACGCCGAGTTGGCGTCGCGGTTGCTGGCGGTCAGCGACGCCGCTGAGCGGTGGTTCGACGAGCATCGACCCGATGTTGTTGCCGTGGAGCGGGTCTTCAGCCAGTACAACGTGCGCACCGCTATGGGCACCGCGCAGGCGGGCGGGGTGGTTGCGCTGGCGGCGGCACGACGCGGCCTGCTCGTGCAGTTCCACACGCCTAGTGAGGTGAAAGCGGCGGTGACCGGCTCGGGGCGCGCCGACAAGGCGCAGGTCACGATGATGGTGACCCGGTTGCTCGGGCTGAACCAAGCGCCGAAGCCCGCCGATGCGGCGGACGCGCTGGCGTTGGCGATCTGTCACCTCTGGCGGGCGCCCATGCGCGACAGGCTGGCGGAGGCGGAGCGCAGGGCAGCGGAGCTGGCGCGTACTCATCGCAAGCGGCTGGCCGCCGCGGCGAAGCAGGCGAACGGAGGGCGGAACAGGTGATCTCGCAGGTGCGCGGGCCGGTCGTGGCGGTGGGGCTGGAGCACGCGGTCATCGAGGTCGGCGGTATTGGCCTCGCGGTGCGCGCCACCCCGTCGACGCTGGCCGGGTTGCGTCGCGGCGAGGAGGTCACGCTGGCGACCTCGCTGGTGGTCAGGGAAGACTCGCTGACCCTGTTCGGGTTCACGGGTACCGAGGCACGGGCACTCTTCGAGTTGCTGCAGTCGGTGTCCGGGGTCGGCCCGAGGCTGGCGTTGGCGATGTTGGCAGTGCTCGAACCCGATGTGCTGTGTGCCGCGGTGGCCGAGGGCAATATGG
>JBOHEL010000385.1:0-5037 GCA_050700995.1 Sciscionella sp.
GGCAACGTGCGGTCGACGCCATGGTTGTACGAGTTCTTCTACGCCTCGCTGTGGCGGATGCGCTGGTTCGCCGACGCCTCGAAGCGGTTCGTCGGGGGGTGGTGCGGAAGGCGGCTGGCGCCGAAAATCGCCGCGCTGCGACCGGACATCGTGCTCTCCACGTATCCGCTGGGCAGTGCGGGGCTGGCGTGGCTGCGCACGCACCGGCGGCTCGAAATGCCAGTCGGAGCCTGGGTGTCCGATTTCGCGCCGCACCCCTTCTGGGTATACGACGGCCTCGACCAGCACTTCGTGATGCATCCCGTCGCGGTGGAGACCGCCAGACGATGCGTGCCGGGAGCGCCTGTCACCGCCGCGGCGGTACCCGTGGTGCGTGCCTTCGCCCCAGGCGACCGGACAGCCGCCCGCCAACGCGGAGATCTGCCGGAGGACGCCTTCGTCGCGCTGGTGTCCTGCGGTTCGCTCGGCTTCGGCGACGTTGAGGACGCGGTACGCGAGTTGCTGGCCGCCGCACCTCGGGTACTGCCGGTAGTCGCATGTGGACGCAACGAGGACCTGCGCCGCAGGGTTGCGGCCATCGACCCTCGGCGGGTGCGCGCCCTCGGCTGGACCGACGAGATGCCGCAGCTCACCGTGGCTGCGGATGTGGTGGTGACCAACGCGGGCGGTGCGACCTCGTTGGAAGCGCTGGCATGCGGGCGCCCGGTACTGATGTACCGGCCGATCGCGGCGCACGGGAAAGCCAACGCCGCACTGATGGCACAGGCGGGCCTCGCGCAGGTGACAGGAAAGGGTGAGCTCACGCCATCGGTGCGCCGCCTGTGCGACGAACCGGAAACCCTGCGCACCATGGAGAAAACGGCGACGGAGCACGCCACTGGCCGATCCATCGCGGACGATCTGCGAGAGCTCGCCGCGGTCACTCCGGCCCGCGCGCCGGAACCGCTGCCCGCTGCGGACGCCATGTTCCTGCATGTGCAGACGCCGCAGGTGCCGCAGCAGGTCAGCGCGGTGCTGATGTTCGACCGCAAGCCGGACGGGGATTCCATCACGGTGGCCGATGCCGCCTTCATGCTCGCCGCGGCACCACGTGCGGGCGGCAGGCTCATCCCGGGAACGGCATGGCGGCGCGCTCGCTGGCAGCCCGACCCCGATATCGACATTCAGGATGCGATCGACGAGGTCGAGACGGCGGATCTCATCGAGGCGATGGACGCGTTCTTCTCGGTCGGTGTCACCATGGCGCGCCCGTGCGTCGGCCGAGTCGTGCACGGCCTTCCTGGTGACCGCTCGGCACTGATGTTCAAGCTGCACCACGCACTCGGCGACGGCATGGTGGTGATCTGGGCGCTGGTGGCGAAGACAAGGGACGAGCAGTTCATCGCGGAAGCCCGGCAACCCCGCGGCGCGGCACCAACGCCCCGCGGGGTGGCGCGCGGGGCGCTGCGGGGCGCCAAGCTCGTCTCAGGTGGGCTGTGGCAGCTCGTGACGGCAGGCCGCGCGCCGCGCAGCCCACTCGACGGTGCCACGGCCAGCGCCGAGCGGCACCACGGTGTCGCCGAGTTCCCCTCGGAACGGATCGTCACCGCGGCGAACGCCTACGGGGTACGTCGTACCGAGTTCCTGCTGGCACTCGTCGGTGAGGCACTGCACCGCACCGCTGACCCTGGCGATCGGGTGCGTGTCATGGTGACCCGTTCGACCAGGAGCCCGAAGACACTGCGGCTCGCAGGCAACCACACCGGCGCGGCCTCCGTCGACCTGCCGACCGGTGCGATGCCGTTTCGTGAACGCGCGCTGGGTAGCCAACGTGCACTCCGCGCGCAGGTGCGCTCGGGCGCGCCAGAGACGGCGGCAATGGTGCTCCGGCTGCTCGGGTTCACTCCCCCGTGGTTGCACGCCAAGTTGTCCCGGCTGGTGTATTCCTCCACATGGTTCAACGTGATCACCTCAATGCTGCCGGGCGAGGAAACCTCCGTGGCGTTGAAGGGCGCGCCGCTCCCTGTGGTGTATCCGGTGCTGGCGCTCGCTCCCGGTGTCGGGATGTCGGTCGGCCTGATGACCTGGCTCGGCAAGGTCACCGTCTGCATCAGTGCCGCGCCCGACGTCGTGCCCTTCACCGACGATTTCATCGCGGCGCTGCACCAGATACTCGCCGAGGTGGAGCGGCCGTGAGACTCGACGGTGCCGCGGTGCTGCTCACCGGCGCATCTTCGGGCATCGGCGCGGCCACCGCTGGGTTGCTCGCACGCAAGGGAGCGCGACCACTGCTGGTGGGTAGGGACGAGCCCGCGCTGCGCCGGATGGGTGCCACGTCCCACGCCGCCGATCTCACCGAGCCCGGCGCACCTTCCCAGATCGCCGAGTGGGCCGTCACGACGGCGGGGGCGGTAGATGTACTGATCGCGAACGCCGGTCAGGGCTGGGCGGGTCCGCTGCAGGCCATGCCACCGGACCGCATCGCCGAGCTCGTCGCGGTCAACCTCACCGCGAGCATGTGCCTGACCCGGCTGCTACTGCCCGACATGCTGCGGCGTGGACGGGGTCATGTCGTGTTCGTCTCGTCCATCGCAGGGCATATGGGAGTCGCGGAAGAAGCCGTGTACGCCGCGACCAAAGCCGGTTTGCACGGCTTCGCGGGCAGCCTCCGCCAGGAAGTCGCCGGTACCGGTGTCGGCGTCTCGGTCCTGGTGCCTGGCGTTGTCGATACCGCCTTCTTTTCCCGCCGAGGTGCTCCGTATGTACGGGCCAGGCCGCGTCCGGTGCCTGCCGTGCGGGCGGCCCGCGCGCTGCTGCGGGCAGTGGAACGAGATCGCGAGGAGGTCTTTGTGCCTGCGTGGCTGCGGCTGCCCGCGCGACTGCATGGCGTTGCCCCCGCCTTCATCGGCGAGCTACAGCGACGCTTCGGCTGACCGCGACACGCCGGAGCGGATTGCGCGTGCCGGCGCCGGTGCCGGGTGGAAGGTGATGGTGCACGGTGACATCGCACACTTGCGAAGGAGAACCGTCGTGACTATCAGCACGCTCCGTCCGCGGGTATGGCTCGCTGGCGAGATGGGCGGTGCGTCCGAGCCGGCGGATCGACCGACGGTCCGTGACGACTTGATGCGCACCTGGCATCCCGATGGCGGCGGATGGCGCACCGTCGACGGCCTGCACCACGCCAGCTGGGCCGAGTTACACGCCTGGTTCGACCTGGTTGAGCTGATCTGAGCCCGGTTGCCTCGCATCACAGGGCGGTCACCGCTGGATCATCCGGTGAGCGCCTGGATCGTGCTGTAGACGCCGAACCCGGTGAGGATCAACGCGCTGATGACCCTGACCCACTGCACCGGGATGCGCGCCAGCACCTTCGTGCCCGCGAACACCGCGAGCGCGGAGACGATCCACAGTGCGAGCACCGCTCCCAACGCGACCGACATCGGGTCGTAGCGAGCGGTGAAGTTCGCGGTGGTTATCTGGGTGATATCGCCCCATTCACCGACGAACACGACGACGAAGCTGGTCGCTGCGACACGCAGCAGGCTGGGAGTCGGCTGGCCGTAGCGCGCGGCGTCAGGGCCAGGTTCACTGTCGTCCTCCCGGCCGGAGCGCAGCATCCACGCGGCTCCCAGCAGGAACAACGCGGCACTGACGGCTTCGACGGCGCGGTGCGGCGCGAGTGCGAGCAGGCCACCAACGGTGACCGCGAGCGCGACGTGCACAGCGAACGCGGCCGCGACGCCAAGCCAGACGTGCGACGGTCGGTACCGGCTCCCTAACACCAGGGACGCGAACAGCGATTTGTCGGGTAACTCCGCGAGGAACGTGACCACGAAGACCGTGATGACCACAGCGAGATCCGGCACCGGACATTCGCCTTCCCGCCTGCCTCATCGGCGGGAACCCACGAAAACCCCCGCCGTACGAGTACAGACCCATCGGCGAAGGTCTCGCCCACCCCGGTGCGCCGGGGCCTGATGGCCGGGTGCGGTCTGCGCACCAGTATGTCGACCAGCCAGCTGAGGACTACTCCCCTTCGGGAGACACTTTACCGCATCGTGCGGCAGATACCGTCGTACCTCTGCGCCCCGGTGGTGCCGTGCCCACCCAGCCGCGCCGGGTCAGGGGACGACGTCGGCGGCATAGAGCGCGCGGCGCCCCACCAGGATTATCGTTGCCGCCAGCAGCAACAACACCGCCGCGCCGACCCACGCCGAGAGCGGTGTCGCTGCGGGAATGGCCGCCTGTTTCACGCCAAACGCGAAGCCCAGCCTGCCCTCTCCCACGGTGCGAGACACATACCTGTTGGCAGCGGGCTGAATCACACCGTTGGCAACGCCCGATACCACCAGCGCCGCGACGAGCTCACCCCAGCTGCGCACCCAGAGCCCGATCCACACCGCGGCGGCGACGGCGGGCAGGATGCCGAGCCGCATCATCCTGGTGCCACCGACCCGGTCATCATGGTGTCGCCACTGCAGACCCTCCGTCCGCTACCGAGCCCACAGCGAGCACTCCACCCGCTCGGCAGGTGGCAGGCAAGCGGCGAGGCCCCGGTGTGGCTGGTATCACCGTGGCCATGCGGTCGTGACCGGCCGGTATGTGGGAAACCTCCTGCCAGCCCGCGTCGCGTTTGGTGACGCACGCAGAGCGATCGCCGTGAGCTGGGAGAGCCGCGATCCACCCCGAATAGTGAGCCCCGCGTGCCAATCGCTCGCGGACGTACTAGCCTGACCCATCGAGCGGCGGTGCACCCCCCGCACCGCTCGCTCTAGAGCCCCTCCGGCTCCTCCCCCCGAGGCCGGAGGGGCTCGCTATGTCCGAGGTCAGCTGGCACCCGACAAGGATCCGGATGCTGCACAAGCCGGCCCGCGTGCGGCCGATGAAGTAACCTCTCGCCAACTGGTGCGTTGTCCGAATTGAGCATGTACCGCATCGGAGGGAGTCCACTGTTGAGCGTCGGGCATGAGGAGGTACGCCAGCAGCAGGCGGGGAAACGGTCCGCCGACGGCTTGGCCCGCCTCGACCTGCAACGCGCCAACCCCGCCCGGATGT
>JBOHEL010000386.1:0-5010 GCA_050700995.1 Sciscionella sp.
GCTCGACTCGGTTCTTCCCGCTGACCATCGTGACCCCGGTGCTGAACAGCGGGTACCCGGTGGCGCGCACCTCGGCGAGGTCCCTGGCCGATCCGTGCAACACAGTGCCGCGCACGCCACGCGACTCGGCCACCGCGGTTAGTAAGGAACCCCAGGTCGTGCAGGAGGTGCTGCCGCCGTTGTCCACCACAACTACGCAGCCAGCTGGCACATCGTCGAGGTAGTTGGCGGCATTGCGGAATCTCGGACCGTCGCCGCAGACCGGGCGGTAGCTCACCGTGTAGGCGATGCCGCAGGTCCGCGAGCCGGGAACGCGAGCCGCGATTCCGGCAAGAACACATGGAATCCCCATGCTGTCCAAGGCATCCGAGACGGCGGCCGTGTCCAGCGCCGCGAGCCGGTCGACGATGTCCTGGCCGACCCTCATGATCGCGCCGCGGTGGCAAGTGACCGGGCGACGCTCCACGCGAAGAAGGCGGCCGCACACTCGGCGATCTCGGGTCCACGCTTGGGAATCGAGAGCAAGAAGGCGTGCGCGGTGCCCTCTACGGTGACCTCGCTGGCCAGTCGCAGCGTGCCGGTGTACTCGGCGGCACCGCCACCCCAGCTCGTCCGACCGACCAGTGATACTTCCGGCCCGCTGGTGGCGCCGAGTGCTGCGCGTTCGCGGCCCACGTCGAACTCCGCCGTGGCGAAGTCGATGTCGATGCTGGCGAAGCGGAAAGGTGCAGCGGCAGCGAGTTCGGCGAATGCGTCGCGCCCGGCACGGCTGACCGTATGCGGCCCGAGCAACCGGTCGAGCTCCGCGGGGAGCACCGTGGCATCGGCGGCAGCCGTGACGATCACGTCGACGTAGGGATAACGCCACAGGTAGCACACCTTGAGCTGCTCGGCCGCCGCCGCCAGCACGGCATCGACTGCTGCAGCGATATCGCCCTCCACCACGCCGAGTAGTCGCCAGGTGCTCGATGTGACACGGCCGGGCTGGGCTAGCGCCGCCGCCGCGGCCTTCGCCATCGGAAGGCATTCCTTGGGCGGGCCTGGCAGCATCAGCACCACGGTGCCGCCAACCTCGATGCGCGCGCCCCAGGCCGTGCCATGCCTGTTCGGCAGGAGTTCGCAGCCGGCGGGGAACAGCGCCTGTCGCCGGTTGTCGTCGTGGACGGGCAGGTTGAAGGATTCCAGCCGGGTCCGAACAGCACGCCATGCTCGCGAGCTGTGCTCGAGTTCGAGCCCGCAGGCTGCCGCGACCCCGTCGCGGCTCACGTCGTCCGATGTTGGCCCGAGACCTCCGAGGACGACGACCACGTCGTCGGCGCCGATCCGCGATCGCACGGATTCCTGGATGTCGGCGATGGCGTCGCCGACGGTGCACTGCGTCCGCACCTGGTAGCCGGCCTCGTGCAGCAGCGCGCTGATCTCACCGCTGTTGGTGTCGAGCACGGCACCGCTGAGCAGCTCGTCCCCGATGGCGATGACCGACGCTTGCCTACTGGGTGCGGACCGCACCATTTCCATTTCCACGGCTGCCGCGGCCGCAGACGTGCTCGACGTGCCGCCGAGGTCGTAGGTCACCGACCTGCGCGCCCTTGCGACGGCGAGCACGGCAGCCCGAATCCGCGCCGCGGCAATCGGCATGTCCAGGTGCCGCAACAGTTGCGCGGCGGTCAGAAACAGCGCCATGGGATTGGCCCTCGACAGCCCGGCCATGCCGGGTGCACTGCCGTGCACCGGCTCGAAGTAGCTGCCACCGTCGCCGATGTTGCCGCTCGGTGCCAACCCGAGCCCCCCCATCACCCCGGCGCCGAGGTCGGAAAGAATGTCGCCGAACATGTTCTCGGCGACCACAACGCCGAAGCGCTCGGGCCGGCACACCATCCACAGCGCGACAGCGTCGACGTTGAGGATTTCGGTGTCGATCTCGGGATACTCCACGGCGATCGATTCGAGTAGGCCGCGCAGGTGGTTGCCGCTCTCCCGTAGGACGTTGGGCTTGTCCACGAGGGTCAGTCGAGGAAACCCGTTCTTACGGGCGTACTCGAAACCAAACCGCAGCAACCGGTCCACGCCAAAGCGAGTCTGCAGTCGCAGCGTGACGCTGGTGTCCTCGGCACCGGAAGCCGCCGCGTTGGGGTGCGCCCGGACGGTGTCCCACAGCGTCGGCGGGACTCCGTGGAAATCCAGCCCGGCGTAGAGCCCCTCAGTGTTCTCCCGGATAACCGCGAAACGGAACCGGCCCGCGTGCACGTCCTCGATGGGGCGGACGTTGGCGAACAGGGCGAGACGTTGGCGAAGCTGCAATACCGGTGAGACGTATTTGCGTCCGGTACCGCGCAACCCGTCGACGAGTTCGGCCTCGGCCTCCCTTACCGGCTTGCTGGTGATAGCACCCAGCAGGCAGGTGTCCGTCTCCTCCAGCAGCTGCCATGTGGCCGGGGGTACCGGGTCGCCGGTCTCGCACCAGGGCTTCCAGCCGACCTCACCGTGACGGAAATCCAGCGGCAGCCCCATCCGTTCCAGGACGGGAAGGACCGTCGAGGTCACCTCAGGACCGATGCCATCCCCTGGCAGCACCGCGATGCTCTTCATCCGCTCGCACTCTCCTTGACGAACCGTGTGATGTGGTCGGCGACGGCCGCTGGGCGGTCCCGGTGCGGACGCATCCCCGCACCGGGGACGGACACGATCTGGTGGTGCGCGGCGCCTGCGACGTTCGCCGCTGTGACGAGCTGGGACCGCTCGCCCAGCAGGTGCATCAGGCGTCCGCGGTACGCGGCTACCTCGGCGGTGAGGTCGACCTTCAGCAGTAGCCGCATCCCACCGACGATCCTCGCGCGCGCCATATCGCTGTCGGTGGATTCGTCCATACGCGACGGTGCGGGCGCGGCACCCTCCGGCACGACCAGCCGGTCGAGCAGTGCGAGAGACTCCGCCACCCGGCATTCCGCTGCGAGATCGGCGATGGCCGACAACTTCCCCGCGAGTGCGTCGTCGGCGTGTGTCGGCCCTGACACCACGACGACGCCGTGCGCGGGCTGGACGGTGGCTGCCAGCGCCTGGGCGACCGCTCCGCCGAGTGCGTTACCGGCCAGCAGGTCCACCCGGTCCAGTGCCGCCAGCTCGGTAGACCAGCGAGTGGCCAACTCGGTGATGCTGGTCATAGCACCATCCAGCATGGCGAGGGTGTCGACCACGGTGACGCGATAGCCCAGCCCGGTCAGCGTGCGCGTTGCCGGAGTAAAGAACCGGCCACCGTCCCACTGCGGAAGGTGCGGTGCGAAGACCAGCGCATGCCCAGCGGTGACGGCACTGTTCTCGCTGGCGAAGCTGGCTTGCTCGGCGAGCATCACGTCGCAACGCCATGGAGTGCCTGCCTTGATGACAGTGATCTGGCTTCCAGTACAGATTGCCTGTGGTCCTCGAGGCTGATGCTTCCCCTGAACTCCATCGAAAGGTCGAAGTGGCCGAGTACGAGATCGGGCAGCGGCAGCGAAGGAGTGGACTCCGGCACGCTGCGCCGCAGCAGATCGGCTAGGTGCAGCACCATCCCAAGGTCGTAACGGCCTGAGGGAGCGAGCCGCTCGAGGTAGGCGATCCACTGTTCGGCGACCAGGTTGCCCGGCCCCTTGCCCATACCCAGCACCGAGGAGTCGATCCAGGTAGCACCCGCCTGCACTGCGGCCATCGCATTGGATATCGCCATTCCCAGGTTGTTGTGCGCGTGCAGCCCCACTTCACAGGAGGCGACCGAGCGACACAGTGTGGTGAGCCGCGCGGTCGGCACCGGCAGCAGGCTCCCGTTGGAATCAGCGAGATAGACCACGTCGACACCAGCTTCGACCGCATCGGCGGCGAGTCGACAATCCTCCTTGGCGGCAGTTGGGAAACCCTGGTGAGGTTCGCGCAAACCGTGAAGCCAAGTTCCTTGGCCTGACGGACGAAGGCCATTGCCGGCCGCGGTTCGCCGGACGGTACGCAGATGCGCAGCAGGCGGGCACCTGCCCGGTACATCGCAGGTAGGTCCCCTGGGCCGATGTTCTTCGGATGCAGGATCAGACCGACGTGTTCCGCTCCCACCTCATCGGCGATGGCCGCGATGAAGTCGTCATCACCCCTGCCGGTCAGGCCGAGTCGTGGGAAGGGCTTGAGCGATCCCTTGCGGTAGGCGATCTCTACCCAGTCGAAACCCGCGGCCACGCTCAACTTCGCATGTGCGCGTGCATAGTCGAGGCCGAATTCGAATCTGTTTCGGTAACCACCATCACGTAATGTCACGTCAATGTTGACGAGAGGCACTCAAAACCCCCAGTAGGTTTGTCAGTTACCAGCTCACACAGGATTTGCACGAGCCTTGAATCTCCAAGCAAGTGAGGAGTTCTTCCCCAATGATTGGCAGAGCGCAAACCGGGCTACGCGGAAGGCAAATTACGGCCAGCCTCCAACTCCCGCGCTGAACTTATTCGCGGTCACCATCTATGTCAAGCAAATCGCAGCGGAAACGGACATAGCTTTCGCACTATCGGAGTAGCGACCTGGAGTTATATTCCGAGGCCATCGCCTGATCAATCGTCTACATTGGACGATAAACATCGCACTGACGCAGCCATGAGATAGCTCACGTTGCCGCATCTAAAGCGGATCTCTACCGCGCGCCACGCAGGTCTGCGAACGCAAACGGCGAAGAGGACTCCCCGAGTTCCTATTTCTTCTGCGGTGCATGCGGGGTCTCAACCTGCTTGGGTTCACGCTGACGGATGCCCGTGAGGCACTGGCGAGTTGACCTGCTTCAACCGTATGGTTGGGTGCTGGGGTCCGCCGCCGGCATGGGTATCCCCGTGGCATGGGCGTTCGCGGGCCATCAGTTACACCCCGCGTTTTTGATCCAGGGCTGCGGGATTGCCAGCCTCACGCTGATCTGCGGTCACTGCGTTACGTTGAGTCACCGTCAATCCCATCCGTCGCCATGCGCACACCAACCACACCAAGCATCGACGCCGCGCCGCTACGCGG
>JBOHEL010000387.1:0-5010 GCA_050700995.1 Sciscionella sp.
TCGTTCAACGACACAAAAGCCACTTTCCGCAGCCACTTTGGAACAAGAGCCACTTTCAGCGGTCACTGCTGGTCGTTGAGGAGACGGCCGTAACGTGCCAGTACGCGTTCGCGGAGTCGAGGGTCGGTGCGCGGGATCGGTTCCAGGAAGATCTCGTCCAGTTCTGGGAACTCCTCGTGCAGTTCGGAGTGCAGTCGGACGCTGGCCAACTCCAGGTCGTGGGCACCTAGCTTGTCGTCGAAGTCCAGCCTGGCGCACAGCAGCAGTTGGTCGGCGCCGGTCAGCATGGTCAGCACGTCGACGACGGCTTCTACTTCCGGCGCCATGGCCAGCCTGGCGCGGATCGCCTGCCACAGCTTCGGATCGGCCTGCCGCCCGATCAGTAGGCCGCGGTTCGAGTAGCCAAGTGCGTAGGCCACCAGCGCCAGCAGCACGCCGATCAGCAGCGAGGCGATCCCGTCCCACGCCGAGGATCCGGTGATCTGGTGTAGCCCCGTGCCCGCGAACGCCAGCAGCAGACCGATCAGCGCGGCCGAATCCTCGAAAAGCACCGTCTTCGGTGCCGGATCGTCCATGTATCGCAGGTACCGCCAGAACCCGCCACCTTCGGCTGCCGACTCCCCACGAACCTGGCGAACCGCCCGCCACCACGAGGTGCCCTCCAGCAGGAACGCCAACCCGAGCACCGCGTAGTTCACCCAGGTGTCGCCGCTGCCCTCCTGCTCACCGCTGATCAACGTCCTGACACCCTCGACGAACGCGAACAGCGCGCCGGAGGCGAAGATCGACACCGCCGCGAGCAACGACCAGAAGTAGCGCTCCTTGCCGTAGCCGAACGGGTGCTTGCGGTCGGCAGGCCTCGCGGACCGGCGCAGTGCGGTCAGCAGGAACAACTCGGTGAAGGTGTCCGCAACGGAGTGCCCCGCCTCCGACAGCATCGCGGCCGAACCGGTCAGCACCCCGGCGATGGCTTTGAGCACCGCGATCGCCAGGTTCACGCAGAGCGCCAGCACGACGGTCAACGTGCTCTCGCCTTCGGAGGGCTTGTCGTCGGGCATACGGCCTCCCATCTCTACCGTTGAACCTACTGGCTGGTGCGTTCCTGATATGTCGCGGTAGGCCGTTTCGTCACATCTCGACGATGCGTCGTATCAGTCCATTATGGACGACCGCCACCCTGGTCTGGTGTGGACTGTCACCGGGCGGGAGTTCCTGGCGCGGGCATCCCACAACTTCCGGCGGCCGATCAGTCGTTCGCCGACATGCCCCTCGGCAGGATGTCAAGGCCGATGTGGAGGCCGAGCCACACCAGGCTGCATCCGAGCGCGGCGATCCCCGCGGCGGCCCACGGTTTCCTTGGATCAAGTCCCAGCGCCCTACGCAGGTATGCCGACAGAGTGTGGTGACGATTGCCGGTGTTCGCCAGCACGAACTCGTAACCGATGGCGGTGGCGCCGAGCACGCCCCACGCCACCGCATGGGGGTCTACCGCCCCGTGGTTTGTGGTCATGCCCCCAGTCTGCACCGCTGCCTGCGGTGTCATGCCTTGCTGCCTGCCGATTCCGGTTCGGCTGCTGGCTGCGCCACACCGGTTGGCTCATTGCCGTTGCGTACCGCGGCGAGTAGCAGCTGCGCCACGTCGAGCACCTCGACTTTCGCTTCCGCCGACCCGTCGCTCTTGCGTGCAGTGAGCCCGTCGTTGAGCATCACCTTGCAGAACGGGCAGCCGGTGGCGATCTTGGTGGGGGCGGTGCCGAGCGCCTCGTCAACTCGTTCTAGGTTGATGCGCTTGCCGACCTTCTCCTCCATCCACATCCTGGCGCCGCCCGCGCCGCAGCACATCGCGCGGTCGGCGTGCCGTGGCATCTCGCGCAGCGACGCACCCGTCGCACCGACCAGCTCGCGTGGCGCGTCGTACACCTTGTTGTGGCGGCCGAGGTAGCACGGATCGTGGTAGGTGATGTCCTGCGCGATCGGCGCCACCGGTGTCAGCAGCTTCTCCCGCACCAGACGGTTCAGCAGCTGCGTGTGGTGCACCACCTCGTACTCGCCACCGACATGGGGGTACTCGTTGGCGAGTGTGTTGAAGCAGTGCGCGCAGGTGACCACGATCTTGCGCTTGCCAACCGGTCGATCCTGGAAGACCGAGTTCAGTACGGCGACGTTCTGCTGCGCAAGCATCTGGAATACGAACTCGTTCCCGGCGCGGCGTGCCGGATCGCCGGTGCAGGTCTCCTCGGGCCCGAGCACGGTGTAATTCACGCCCGCGGTGTGCAGCAACTCGGCGACCGCTTGGGTGGTCTTCTTCGCGCGGTCCTCGAACGCACCGGCACAGCCGACCCAGAACAGGTACTCCGCATCGCCGAGGTCACCAGAACCGGCATCAAGCACCGGCACTTCGAAGTCGAGGCCTTCCGTCCACGCCAACCGGTCCTTGGCGTTCTGGCCCCACGGGTTGCCCTTGTTCTCCAAGTTCTTGAACATACCGTTCAGCTCGCTCGGGAAGCTGGACTCGATCATGACTTGGTAACGGCGCATGTCGACGATGTGATCGACGTGCTCGATGTCCACCGGGCATTGCTCGACGCAGGCACCGCACATCGTGCAGGACCACAGCACCTCGGGGTCGATGACGCCCATCTCGGCAGCACCGCCGACCAGCGGGCGCTCCGCCTCGGCCAGCGCTAGTACGTCGATCCCGGCGTGCTGTTGCTCGATGGTCTCCCCCAGCAGGCCGATCTCGTCGCCCGCCATGTCCTTCTTACCGCCCGCCAACAGGTAAGGCGCCTTGGCGTACGCGTGGTCGCGCAACTGGGTCACCAGTAGTTTGGGGGACAGCGGCTTACCGGTGTTCCACGCGGGACACTGCGACTGGCAGCGGCCACATTCGGTACACGTGGTGAAGTCGAGCCACCCCTTCCACGGGAAGTCCTCGATGTGCCCGGCACCGAAGATGTCCTTGTCTGGGTCGGCATCCTCTAAGTCCAGTGGCTTGCCGCCGCTCGTCATCGGCTTCAGCGCGCCGAGCGCGACGCCACCGTCAGCCTCACGCTTGAAATAGATGTTGAAGAACGCGCTCAACCGGTGCCATGCCACGCCCATCGTCATGTTGCGGGCGACTACGACCACCCAGATCATCCCGGAGAGCAGCTTGACGAAAGCCATGATCGAGACAGCGGCGGCGCTGGCGGGCAGCACCGAGCCGAGCGGGGTCGCGATGAAGCTGGCCCACAGTGGTGCGTCGAGGTAACCGCTGGCGGCCTTGAACGCGGCCACCCCGAGGATGCCGATGCCCTCGACGATCACCACGGCCTCCACGAAATAGGCCTGGCCCATGTTCGAGCCCGCGAACCGTGATGTCCCATTGCCCCTGCGCGGGTGGTTGAGCTGCCGGATGGCGGTGAGCGCGATGCCGCCGACGACGGTGCCTGCGCCAAGCACCTGCACGACGAAGTGCCACACCGGCCAGCGCTCGAGGAACGGCCAACCCCAACTCGGCACGAATACCTCGCCGTAAGCCTCGAACAGCACCAGCGACCCGATGAGGAAGCCCCACATCACCAGCCAATGCCACGGCGCGACGTGGGCCAACTTGGCCATCCTGGTGTGCGCGGCGAACTCCTTGACCAGGTTGCCGAAGCGGGGCAGGAACGGCCCGTTGCGCGTCGCGTCGGGCTGGCCGAGGCGAATGGTGCGCACCATCCGCAGGATGGTGGCCGCGAACATGCTCCATGCCACGACGCTGATGGCGACAGCGATCACGCCGAGAGTGATCTGGAGAGCACCCATGGGGGGCCTTTCGTCCGTGGTCGATCTGCAGGCGTACCCATGAGTAATGGATGAATGCGCCCCCAGTCCCACGTATGTGGCGTAGCCCTCTTAACTATTGAGACGATAGTACTGATACTTGTTGGATGAGGATTTCCCCGATCTCGACGGCCACGGAGGCACCGCGATGAGGTACCGCACCAGCACTCCGAAGGTCGACGGCCGCAAGGCACGCGGCGAAAAGCGCAGGCGGGAGATCATCGATGCCACGCTGCGGGTGATCGAGCGCGATGGGGTGGCAGGCGTTACCCACCGCACCGTCGCGTGCGAGGCCGAGGTGCCCACCGCGTCGACCACCTACCACTTCGCCAGCCTGGACGATCTGCTACTCGCGACGTTGATCACATGCGCACAGGAGATGGCGACCGAGGTGTACTGGATGATCGACCACATCCGCTCGCACGGCAGGGAGAGCGCCAAGGAAGTCGCGGCGCTTTTGGCCGAGGCGCTCGGGCCGAGGCGTGGCCGCACCATGGCGGAGTACGAGCTGTACCTGCTCGCGGCCCGCCGTCCCGCGCTACGCCCTGCGGCGCGGCGCTGGCTCGACGTGCTTACCTCGATGGTGCGTCATGACGACGAGGTGGCGTTCCGCGTCTTCCTCGCCGCCATCGACGGGCTCCTGATCCAGGGCCTGCTCGACGACGAGCCGCCCGCGCCCGCCGACCTCGAACCGATCATGGCCTACCTGCTGCGCTGAACCACGACCGTGGTTCAGCGCAGCAGCTGCTTCGAGAACGCGAGCGCCAGGAATGCGGAGGCCAGCCCGAGGCCGGCAAGCACCCAGAACACGGCCAGGATATCGCTGTCGTCCACCCAAAACCCGATCAGCAGCACAAGCAGCGCGCCGATGCCGTTCGCCAGGCCAAGCGCGATGCCTGAGCCCATCGACCGGTTCTCGGGAAAGATGTCCTGCCCGATCAACACGGTGGTCGACGCGGTCAGGAACAGGGCGACGCCAAGGATCGCCGCGGCGATCCAGACCCACACGCCGTGTAGATACACGACCGGGAAGATGAGGCCGCAGCTTGCCAACGCGGAGGCCAGCAGGACCGGGCGACGGCCGAAACGGTCAGCGAGGTACCCGCCCCACAGGTTGCCGATCACCCCGACGACGATCATCGTCGTGAGGATGGAAGCCCCTCCGACCAGCGTCCCTCCCCGCACCGCCCAGACGATTGGGAT
>JBOHEL010000388.1:0-5006 GCA_050700995.1 Sciscionella sp.
CCCCAAACCGGTTTGGGGGTCTTGAAGACACCCCAACCCTCAGGATGTGGTCAGGCGGTCCAGTATCAGCGGGCTTCGGGGTGGGGCGTCGGTGGTGATCACCAGGCCGGGGTCCAGTGCCCGCAGGGCCGAGGGGATCGCGTCCGAGGTACCGGTGTGCAGTTCCAGTAACGGCTGGCCTTCGGTCACCTGATCGCCGACATCGACCAGGCAGCGCACCCCCGCGGCGTGCTGCACAGGGTCCTCCTTGCGAGCGCGCCCCGCTCCAAGCCGCCATGCGGCCACCCCTACCGCGTAGGCATCTATCGTGGCCACCACACCGGCCTGCCGCGCGCGGACCAGGTGCACATGTGACGCGACCGGCAGTTCCGCCTCAGGGTCGCCGCCCTGCGCACGGATCATCGTCTCCCAGGTCTGATAGGCCCGCCCCGATGCCAGCACCCGCGCCGGGTCCACGCCCGATATCCCGGCAAGTGCCAGCATCTCCCGCGCCAGCTCCACCGTCAGCTCGACGACGTCGGCAGGCCCGCCACCACGCAACACATCGACCGCCTCGGCAACCTCAAGCGCGTTGCCCGCCGTGCGCCCGAGCGGCCTGGACATATCGGTCAGCAGTGCGGTGCACCGCACGTCGTGTGCCGCCGCGATACCCACCAACGCCCGTGCCAGCTCGCGTGCCGAATCAAGCTCCTTCATGAAGGCTCCTGGGCCGACCTTGACGTCCAGTACCAGCCCAGAAGCACCTTCGGCGATCTTCTTGCTCATGATCGAGCTGGCGATCAGCGGGATCGACTCGACGGTGCCAGTGACGTCCCGCAGCGCATACAGCTTGCGGTCGGCAGGCGCCAGCCCATCGGTGGGTGCGCATATCACCGCGCCGACGGCATTGAGCTGCGCCACGATGTCCTTCGCGGGTAACCGCGCGCGCCAGCCAGGGATCGACTCCAGCTTGTCCAGCGTGCCGCCGGTGTGCCCGAGACCGCGGCCGGACAGCTGCGGCACCGCGGCACCGCAGGCGGCGACCAGTGGCGCCAGCGGCAAGGTGATCTTGTCGCCGACGCCACCGGTGGAGTGCTTGTCCACGGTCGGGCGGTGCACGCCGGAGAGGTCGAGCCGCTCACCGGAGTCGATCATCGCCTGGGTCCAGCGAGCCGTCTCGTGGGTGTCAAGGCCGTTGCAGTACACCGCCATCGCCAACGCGGACATCTGCTCCTCAGCGACCGCGCCCCTGGTGTAGGCGTCGATCACCCAGTCGATCTGCTCACCGGAAAGCACCGAGCCGTCCCGCTTCGCCCGGATGACGTCCACCGCCGAGAACGGTTCTCGACTCATACCCCTGCCCCCTTAGACCGCACTCAGACGCGCTTGAACAGCAGTGCGCGCTTGACTTCCTGGATTGCCTTGGTGACCTGGATGCCGCGCGGGCAGGCATCGGTGCAGTTGAACGTGGTACGGCAACGCCAGACGCCCTCGGTGTCGTTGAGGATGTCCAGCCGTTCCTCGGCCGCGTCGTCGCGGGAGTCGAAGATGAATCGGTGCGCGTTCACGATGGCTGCGGGCCCGAAGTAACTGCCGTCGGCCCAGTACACCGGGCAGGACGAGGTGCACGCCGCACACAGGATGCACTTCGTGGTGTCGTCGAACCGCGCCCTGTCGGCTTGGGACTGGATCCGTTCCTTGCTCGGCTCGTTGCCGTAACTGACCAGGTACGGCTGCACCGCACGGTAGGCCGCGAAGAACGGCTCCATATCGACATAGAGATCTTTCTGCACTGCCAAGCCCTTGATCGGCTCGATCGTGAGCGTGGTGTGCTTACCCTTGCCTGCCAGCAGATCCTTCATCAGAACCTTGCAGGACAGCCGGTTGACGCCGTTGATCCGCATCGCGTCGGACCCGCACACACCATGGGCGCAGGAGCGCCGGAACGCCAGGCTGCCGTCGATGTACCACTTGATGTAGTGCAACACGTTCAGCACCCGGTCGGTGGGCAGCACCGGGATCTCGTAGGACTCCCAATGCGGCTCCTCGTCGATCTCCGGGTTGAACCGGTGGATCTTCACCGTGACCGCGAGGGCGCCCTCAGGAACCGGTGGCAACTCGCCGCGCGCACCGCTCGTGCTTTCCTCTGTGGTTGCCGCGCTCATCAGTACTTGCGCTCCATCGGCTCGTAGCGGGTGAACACCACAGGCTTGTAGTCCAGCCGGATGTCCGAGGCCAGCGCCCCACTTTGCTTGTAGGCCATGGTGTGGCGCATGAAGTTGGTGTCGTCGCGCGCCGTGTAGTCCTCACGGGAGTGCCCGCCCCTGGATTCCTTGCGTGCCAGCGCACCGATAATCAGCACCTCGGCGATCTCAAGCAGGAAGCCGAGCTCCACGGCCTCCAGCAGGTCGGTGTTGAAACGCTTTCCCTTGTCCTGCACGGAGATATGCCCGTAGCGCTCTTTGAGCACGCGCACATCGTGCAGCGCCTGCTTGAGCGTTTCCTCGGTCCGGTACACCGAGGCGTTGAGATCCATCGTGTCCTGCAGCGTGGTGCGGATATCCGCTACCCGCTCGTGGCCATGTGCTGAGAGCAGCAACGCCAACTGGTCCTCGACCACCGTCGTGGCGCTCTCCGGCAGCTCCTGGAACTCGTGACTGACCGCGTGCTCCGCTGCGGCGATCCCGGCACGCCTGCCGAACACGTTGATGTCCAGCAGCGAGTTGGTGCCGAGCCGGTTGGAGCCGTGCACCGACACACAGGCGCACTCGCCTGCCGCATACAGCCCTGCGACCACATTCTCGTTGTCCCGCAAGACTTCGCCGTGCACGTTAGTGGGGATGCCCCCCATCACGTAATGGCAGGTCGGGAACACCGGAACCGGTTCCGTCAGCGGGTCGACGCCGAGGTAGGTGCGGGAGAACTCGGTGATGTCGGGCAGCTTCGCCTCCAGTACCTCCGCGCCGAGGTGTGTCACGTCGAGTACGACGTAGTCCTTGTTCGGCCCACAGCCACGGCCCGCCAGCACCTCCTGCACGATCGACCGTGCCACGATGTCGCGGGGTGCCAGATCCTTGATCGTCGGGGCGTAGCGCTCCATGAACCGCTCGCCCTCGGAGTTGCGCAGGATGCCGCCCTCGCCACGGACCGCCTCGGAGATCAGGATGCCGAGGCCGGCGAGCCCTGTCGGGTGGAACTGGAAGAACTCCATGTCCTCAAGGGGCAGGCCCTTGCGGAAGACGACGCCGAGCCCGTCGCCGGTCAGCGTGTGCGCGTTCGAGGTGGTCTTGAAGATCTTCCCCGCACCGCCGGTTGCGAAGACGATTGCCTTGGCGCGGAAGACGTGTATCTCGCCGGTGGCCAGCTCGTAGGCGACCACCCCGGTGGCGACCGGGCCGCTAAGCCCCTCACTCAGGCAGACATCCAGCACGTAGAACTCGTTGTAGAACTCGATACCGTGCTTGACGCAGTTCTGGTACAGCGTCTGCAGGATCATGTGCCCGGTACGGTCGGCGGCATAGCAGGCCCGGCGCACCGCGGCCTTGCCGTGGTCACGGGTGTGGCCGCCGAAGCGTCGCTGGTCGATCTTTCCTTCCGGCGTCCGGTTGAACGGCAGCCCCATCTTCTCCAGGTCGAGCACCGCGTCGATGGCTTCCTTCGCCATGATCTCGGCCGCGTCCTGGTCGACCAGGTAGTCCCCGCCCTTGACGGTGTCGAAGGTGTGCCATTCCCAGTTGTCCTCCTCGACGTTAGCCAGGGCCGCGCACATGCCGCCCTGCGCCGCGCCGGTGTGCGAGCGCGTGGGATAGAGCTTCGTCAGCACCGCGGTACGGGCGCGCGGACCGGCTTCGAGGGCCGCCCGCATACCGGCCCCGCCAGCCCCGACGATCACCACGTCGTACTTGTGGAACTGCATTGCCACTGTCTCCTTCACGGGCACATCTCGTCCCGCTCGCGATCGGGAACGTCAGTTTGCGATGTCCGGGTTGAACGTGACCAGCACGAACGAGCCGAGCACCAGCACGATGCAGGCCGAGAGATAGAGCATGACCTTCAACCAGAACCGGGTTGAGTCCTTGCGGGCGTAGTCGTTGATGATCGTGCGCAGGCCGTTGGTGCCGTGCAACTCGGCAAGCCACAGCATCGCGAGGTCCCACAGCTGCCAACCAAGGTTGCTCCAGCGACCGGCCACGTTGGCGAAGTTGATGTCGTGCACGCCCTGCGGGTACCCGAAGCCAGGGATGTTCTGGATCGCGAGGTGCCCGAGCGCGAGGAACACCAGCAGCACGCCGGACAACCGCATGAACAACCAGCCGTAGAGCTCGAAGTTGCTGCGCCTGGCTGCCGGACGGCGGGGGCTGCGCGGGCTGTCCAGCCTCGGCGCAGGTGAGGCGGTTGTCACGAGTTACCCCCGAACAGTTGCGTCCCGGTGATCCACAGCATGGCGATCGCCGTGGGGATCATCACGATCACCCAGATCACGATCAGGCCCCACAGCATGTGGCGCTGGTATTTCGGGCCCTTCTCCCAGAAGTCGATCAACATGATCCGGATGCCGTTGAGCGCGTGGTAGAGGACCGCTGCGACCAGGCCGACCTCCATCAGGTTCACGAGCGGGTTCTTGTATACCGCGACCGTCCGGTCATAGGTCTCGGGCGAGACCCGCACCATCGCGGTATCCAGCACATGCGCGAAGAGGAAGAAGAACGTGAGTACCCCGGTGATCCGGTGCACCACCCAGGACCACATGCCTGGGTCGCCGCGGTACAGCTTCCCTGACCTGGGGCCGCCGGTGCCACCGGGAGCCTCGGGCGCGCCCTGCGCCGGTGCCGTAGTGCTGGACATGGGTCTACGGGCCTCCAACATCGGTACTGGGATTGGCCGGATCCAGCTCAACACGCGCAGGTGCGGGCCGGTTTCTAGTCGTTTTCGGATGCTAGACCCGAACGCAGCGCCGTTCACACGCGGCGGGGCTCCCTTGTGAGCGACAAGACATACCGCGGACCGTGCTTACCAACGTGCACAAC
>JBOHEL010000389.1:0-4990 GCA_050700995.1 Sciscionella sp.
CGCCGACAGCAACCCCTGGATCCCCGCCACCTAACACCCCTCTGCCGCGCCAGCCTATGGGTCACGCAGCCACATCAGCACGCCCAAAATCTGGACCTATCCAGTTACCGCTCGTCGATCATATTTCTGTCTGATCGATCGAATTTACACTGGGCTTATTCCCTCAATTCACCTCTTCTAAATGTTCCGCCGCCTCAATCAGGGTGCGACGGCAGCGAATGGTTTGCCGTCCCACGGCTCGGTTCACGAGCACCCCATAAGGAGAAATATGGAAACCTCTCAAGCAAGAAAAGACGAGTTCATCGAACTCGTCGGCGAGTCGCTCAGCGATGTGGGCACGGGTAGCCGTGTCGAGGCACTGACGGAAGCGACGGCACGCCAGTTCTTCGGCAGCCTCTACGAGGACGGGGACCATGTCGCCGCCAGTTGGACCAGCGCGGTGACGCCGCTGGTCGCCAAGCTCGGAAACAACGTTGTGTCCGGGGATCAGGCGCTCCAGAGCCTCATGGTCAATTTCGTGTTGAAGAATGCGGAGAACATCGACCAGGTAAAAAGGATGTCAGCGGCACTCGCCGGCATCAAGCAGATAATCATCGGTGAAGTCATCCAGGAGTTCCCGCACACCTCGATTGAGGAGCTTATCGCCGCGGCTAGAGAAGCCGGTTACGACGTTCAGGTTCTCACCGCCTGACCGATGTCAGGTATCTACTAGCGCGACGAGATGGTTGCCCGGGACGCTACCGCAGCGGGCCCTGGTCGGCGATGGTGCGATCCCGGGTAACCTCCCTATCTGTTCGAAGACAGTTCATTGCGGAGCATTAGGAAAGTTTTTTCCAGTCTTGAGGTGTGAGATGCCCTATTCGATGAGCGCACGAATTCCAAGGAGGTCTTTGTTGACCTGCTTTTCGTTGTCGGTCACTTCGCCGCCGGGTGGTGCTTGTGGCCGGTGCGCATTCCGGTCCCGGTAGGCAAGATTGGCGAGCAGCTTCGCGCGGTCAGCCACTGGGCACGGCTGGCGGCCCCGGCAGGCGTTGAGTGTTATGCCGCGCGTGGGTACTCGCCGCCCGATCGCGACGAGGTCCCCGTCCAGATGGTAGCTCGACGAGCCTACCCTGGGAACGTACTCACAGCCGCTGAGCCGCTGATACGTGTTATCAGTTCGATAAGCTGTCCAGGATTCAAGCACATGAATATTCGACCTAACAGTTTGGCAAGTTTTTTAGGACCTCCCCGTCCGTTAGATAGAGCTAAGGAAGAGAAATGCAACGGGATTTTATCATAGCAGGGCTTGAATGGCGCAGTAATTGGAAAATAGCCAACGGGAAAGATTCATTTGTGGTTCCATTTCCGACTCTTCGGCCGGTGACGATCGTCTTTCACGGCGAAGACAAGTTCGACTACGGTCACTATGGGATTCACCTCGGACAGGCGGACGTGCTTACCTTCCTTGGACCGTCTGATCGCGAGATCACCGGCCTGTTCATCGACTGCAGGGCGGAGTCGCCCACTGCCCGAAAGCGTGAGGTGAGAACGTGGAAGCCGACGTCCGGTGAGGCCCTCTACATACCTCCGGGGGTCGCACACGCCTTCGAGGACCTGGAAGGAGTGCACACCCTCAACACCTACGAGTTGTTCCTCCCCGAGCCGGAGAAATGGGTCAACGACGACGTCGAATGGCGCATCGAGGCCGATGTGATCAACCTGCCGATGAACATCAAGGATGCGGATATCCCAATCTTCTCGCAGAATAGGCTGCGAGCTAGCGACGTCTGGTATCAACTCGTCGCCGAGCAGCAGCGCAAGGCCATCCCCGAGCTTGACCACGAGTACCCCGTCACCCAGGATGTGAGGCTCAACGACGGGGAAAAGGTTCGCGTTGAGCTACGCAAGAAGCGTGACATGATCACCACGAAGCAATGGGAACCAATTGAGGGAATCGAGGGCGTGGGCTGGGTGGCGAATGCAGTTCTGTGGAGCGGAGCCAACTCTGGCTTTGTGCCGCTGCTGGACCCGCGTCCGCTGTACTTCATCGACCATGGTGAACACGACTACACTCACGACGCCTCCGGTATTCATCTGGGCCAGGAGGACAGGCTGACCTTCGTTGGCCCCAGCGACCACGAGGTCACCCTGGTCCTACTGGACACCCGTCAGGGCTCGCCGACCCTACACAACGAAGTCCTGACGACGTTTACACCGAGTGCGCTGCGCCATCTGAAGATTCCCAACGGTGTCGCACACCGTTTCGAGCACCTTGAGTGCGTGTTCACTTTCAACCGCCCTCACGTGTCCCTGCCTGAACAGGGTGATTACGAGCCCGGCAACGACGTCATCGACTGGCCGATCGGTAAGCTTCCCCCACCAGTACTAGAGGTCTACCGGCAGCCGGCCCCGCTGGAGTTCTACCAGCGCCAGGTGGCCGCGCAGCGTGAACTCATGCTGGAACCGGCCATGCATGCCACACCGACGGTCATCATGACTGAGTCAGCGGACGGCGGGATTGTGCGCGTCGCCTTCCGGAAGCCGAGTGCAACCGCAGCCAGCACCGCGTGAACCGGTCCGTCGCCGTTCGGGGCTCCATCGGACACTCGTTTCGGCGCAGAATCAGGGTGAAACTATCCACCGTCCGGTTCCTGAGCGTATTCGAGAAGTGGTCGTCGGTATTCTTTGATCATTTCATTCGGACTGGATTCGACAAGCAGTCGAAGAACAATATTAAACGCAGCGCGGTGCTGGCCGCTATCGTGTAGCGCCAGCGCGAGGAAGGTGCGCACCGCATGGTCTTCCGGAAATTCTTCGACTCCTCGTCGCAGAGTGCGAACGGATTCCTCATGGTGGCCGAGCGCCCGATACGTGCTGCCAAGGCCGAGGAGGGCTCCCTGCCGTTCATCCGGCGTCAACCCGTCTCCCCGCAATGCGCGGACGTAAAACTCGACCGCGTTGGCCTCCTCGCCGAGCTTGTCGTGCGCCCACGCGGTCTGGTAAGCAATTCGCTGATCATCGGGAAAATCTTTGGCCAACACGAGGAACGCGGAGCACGCCGACTTGTACTGGCCGGTTTCACGAAGCTGGATGGCCGCCGTGACTCGTTGTGATCTACTGGTCATGATCGTGACCGTACCGCAGTCGAATGAGCGAGTCTAGTTCACGAAGGGGCACTATTCCTCATGAATGAGTCGATAAAACCGGGGGCGCTGTGGCACAACCGGAGCTTTATGCTACTGTGGTCGGGTCAGTCGGCGAGCCAGTTCGGATCCGCGATCACGACCATCGTCCTGCCGCTGTTCGCTGTGCTGGCGCTGGGTGCATCGACTTTCGAGATCGGGTTACTAACGTCGGCCAGCACGATCGGGTTTCTGCTCTTCGGGCTGCCGGCGGGTGCGATCGTAGAGCGGCTGACGAAACGCCGGACCATGTTGTGGTGCGACGTTCTTCGCAGTGTCGCACTCAGCTCGATTCCGCTCGCGGTTCTGCTCGGAGGCCTGACGCTGGCCCACTTGTTTGTCGTGGCGCTGGTGATGGGGTTTCTCACCGTCTTCTTCGAGGTCGCCTACCAGAGCTATCTGCCGTCCCTGGTGTCTCGCGATCAGCTGATTGACGGCAATGGGAAATTAGGGACGACGGAGTCGCTGGCCACTACAGTCGGCCCGGGAATTGCCGGCGTCCTGATCTCCATCGTGGGAGGGGCTTGGTCGATCGTCCTCGACGGCGTCACCTACATGCTCAGCTCGATCTCCCTCATGCTCATTCGAACGCCGGAGTACCGGGCCGATACAGGTTCAGCTTTCCGGATTCGCGGAATGCGGAAGGAGATCGTCGAAGGACTGTCTTATACGCTATCCCACCCTATCCTACGTAGGCTATCCGCCTGTGTCGTCAGCGTCAATCTGTTTGGTGCTGTGTATAACTCGATCGAAATCCCATACCTCTTTCGCGTGCTGCATGCACCAGCTTTCATGATTGGTGTAGTGGTGGGGATCGGAGGAATGGGCGGCATCCTGGGCGGCATGGTGGCCGCGCCGTTCAGTCGACGCTTCGGTTCAGCGCGTATCGTCACCTACCCGCTGGTCGTGATTGGAAGCATCGGCCTACTTACTCCATTCGCGCAGCCCGGCTGGGGCGTGTTGTTGGTTTCTGTCGGCCTCGCGGGGAACATGGCCGCGTCGGTCGTTTTTATTATCGGCGCGGCCAGCTATCGCCAGGCTGTGTGCCCATCGAGTATGCTCAGTAGGGTTGCCGCCTCGCTGCGATGGGTTGCCTGGGGCACGCTGCCACTTGGCGGTCTGCTCGGAGGAACACTCGGAACCGCTCTGGGGATCCGCAGCACTGTTGCCGTCGCGGTTGTGGGATGCTGGGCCTCAGGATTCTTGGTCCTGCTATCCCCATTGCGCAAAGTCCGTGACTTCGTCACTCCCGATGAAACCGAGATCGAAGAGTCCATTGCAGGGATCAGTCGGGCTGGGTGACGGCGATCCTGCGCCAGAATGGAGGCGCCGTCTCTGTCAAGCTCGGCTGAGGCACCTGCCCCATAACGATCAGTGACCTGAGGGTGGGGATGGAGAGCTTCCCCGATATGACGATCAATGGCACCAAGGTGTTTCGAGCGACCGGGATCGGAGATCCTGGTCGGGTGTCTGGTGCTGGAACGCGACGTCCCGACCCTGAGGTTCCTGAGCGTGCCCGGCGGCGGACGTTCACCGCGAAGTGCAAGTTGGAGGTCCTGGCAGCGTACGACGCCGCGCCGGACGGCGAGAAGGGCGCGGTGTTGCGCCGCGAGGGCTTGTATTCCAGCCACATTGTGGACTGGCGCCGGGGCCTGCGACGCCGTTATCGTGCCCTGAACACAACCCTTCAGCCCGACCCGTGTGGGCACTCCGGCGGCTGCGGTGGTGGAGCGCCGGTCGGTCGCCCGAGCGCGGTCATGATTGTGGGGCAGCGCGACTGCCGGGGTTCGTTCTATTGGTGCTTTCGGTGACGTCTGGCTGTTGTA
>JBOHEL010000390.1:0-4989 GCA_050700995.1 Sciscionella sp.
CGCCGAGGTCGCCGCGTCACACACCGCCTCCGACGGTGTGTACGGCGCCGCGAACGCGACGTTTTCGCCGACCTTAGAAAGGGGCGGCCCGACCACCACGCCCTCTCCACGAACTGGCATACGGCTGTCAGGTGCCAGGGGCACACTACAAGGACGACAAGGAGCACCGATATGACCAGCGATGTCGTCGATCCTAAGATGGCCCCGATCCGGAAGTAACTCGACATGGTCAGCACAACAACGGGTTACGACGTCATCGTGGTGGGATTGGGCGGTATGGGAAGTGCCGCCGCCTATCATCTGGCGGCCCGAGGACGCCGGGTGCTCGGCCTGGAGCGGCATGAGCCCGCCCACGACAAGGGATCCAGCCATGGCGGGTCTCGGATCATCCGCCAGTCCTATTTCGAGGACCCCGGTGATGTTCCGCTGTTGCTGCGAGCCTACGAGCTGTGGGAGAAGCTGGCTGCCGACTCCCAACGTGACGTTTACCGACTCACCGGGGGCCTTTTCATCGGGCCACCGGACTGCCTGATCGTATCCGGTAGCCTGCGTGCCAGCCGCCAATGGGATCTGCCGCACGAGGTGCTCGACGCCGCCGAGATCACCGCCCGGTTCCCGAACTTCACCCCCTGCCCCGAAGATATCGCGCTCTACGACGCCAAAGCCGGGTTCGCGCGCCCGGAGCTGACGGTGCGCGCACATCTCGAACTCGCCGAAGAAGCGGGGGCCACACTGCAATTCGGAGAGTCAGTGCTGGACTGGAAGCAGACCGCCGCCGGGGTGCGGGTCATTACGGGTCGTGGGTCTTACGCCGCTGGGCAGTTGGTGATCTGCCCGGGCGCCTGGGCCCTTCAGGTGCTGGGTCAGTTCGGTGTTCCCATCACGGTGGAACGTCAGCTGATGTACTGGCTGGACCCGATCGGCGGTGTTTCCAGGTTCGAGGATCACCCCATCTTCATCCACGAGAACGCCTCGGGCATACACATATACGGCTTACCGGCGATCGACGGACCGCGAGGCGGTGTGAAAGTCGCCTTCGCCCGCAACGGGATCGCCTGTACGCCGGACACCATCGACCGGGTGGTGCACGAGCGCGAAATCAGCGAGATTAGGGCGCGGGTCGCTGAGTTGTTGCCGGCGCTGACGGGCAAGTGCCTGCACGCGGCGACCTGTATGTACTCCAATACACCCGACCGGCACTTCGTGATCGGGCGCCACCCGCAATGCGCCGACGTCATCATGGCGTGCGGATTCTCCGGGCACGGCTTCAAATTCGTTCCGGTGGTCGGCGAGATCCTTGCCGACCTGGTTATCGATGGGGCCACCGACCACCCTATCGCGTTGTTCGATCCGCAGAGATTGCCGACCGCATGACCGCTACACCGCGGATCTTGGCCGACCTACGTGCCGCCGGGGAAACGGTGCCGCGTAAAAGGGTGGCCGCCTCGCTGCGCCGCCAAGGACTGGCCGGGATCTTCCCGCGTCGATTCGCGCCGGCCACCACAGTGGTCGACTTGATCAGCCCGGTCGACTTCGAAGACCGACTCACTCAGACGGCACAAGCCGCCTGACCACTGTGTCCACCAAATGGGGTCAAGCCCAACGGCGACGTGACCCGATTGGACGATCTCGGTGTGGCGGACGACTACCCATTGCTGCTGGACTTTGGGTGCTTTCACACCCTGCCGTCCGACCGGCGACCCGCGTACGTAACCGGTGTCTCGCACGCAGCCGCGCCGGGCGCGACGCTTCTGATGTTCGGCTTCCGTCAGCGTGGGGTCGCGCCCGTGCACGCCTGCATGACCGTCGACCACGTCCGGCAGCGCTTCACCGGTGCCGGCTGGGAGCTGGTCAACGCGGAACGCACCTCTGTCGAAAAGATGGCCGAACGGCGGGCCGGGTCGTCGATCGTTTCGAACTGTGGTGCTACCAGCTGCGGCGCACCTCGAGCTGACTGGCGTTCACACGAGCCGAAAGTCGGCGGATTCAGATGCAGGTCGTGCGGCTGTTACCACATACATGGCACCAGGCGATAGCGAACCTTCTGCGTGTACTCGCGGTATCCGTCCAACTCTTCCTGGAGCAGCTTTTCTTCGTCGCGGATGCGCAAGGCGTGCACTAGGAGGCCAGGGATGACGAAGACGAGTCCCCAGTAGGAACCGAGCGCAAGGGGGATGCCCACCATCATGATCACGTTGCCGGTGTACATGGGGTGCCGCACCAGCCCATACAGACCGGTGGAGACGAGCTTCTGGCCTGCCTCCACCCGGACGGTTGCGGCCGCGTAGCTGTTCTGAATGACCACCAGCATCGCCACACCAAGTCCAACGGCCACCAGAACATCACCAACCAAGCAGATTGCCGTTGGTACCGGCGACCAGCCAAAGCGATGGTCAAGGGCGCTGACCACGAACGTTCCTGCCAGCGACAAGTACCAGACCGCAATAATGACCTTCTGCACCGTTCGGGTTTCCGCCACCGGCCCCCCACGCAGACGCCGCTGGAGCGCAGCGGGGTTCGCACGCAGCAAGTAGATGCTCGGGATCCACGTCGAGAGGACAAACACCAGAAAAACCCATGCTTGCCAGTAGTTGAACGTGCCGGCAGGCACGAACAGCAGTAAGCCGGACACGACAGGTCCAACAAGCCCGAACACCAACGCTTTACGAATGGTTTTCACCGATCCTCCTTCCCGTCGGGTGCCGCACGCTAACAGCGCACATCGCGGCGCCGGAACGCTGCGACTCCCACGCTGCCAGCGCAGCATCGATTGCCAGCAGCCACAGCAGCGGCACAGGGCTGAAACTACCGCCGCCGACCCGTGGGATGTGTGTGAACGGTTCCAGGTCGAGCAGCCACTGCGGGAGCCCTGACAACGAACCCAGCAGGTACACCGCAATAAATATCCGACCAGCACGCCCCATGCCACCGGGGTGAACCGCGGTGCGATGCCCAACAGTGCGAGCGTGACCGCGGCGAGCAGCCTCTCCGGAAGTCCGGACCGTGACCGGCCGCTACGCCGCGCCGACGGGCGTGTCCGCGCCGGCAAGGCGACCGCGGCGATCACCTTCGGGCACAACAAGGATCACCGCCCGGACCTCAAGCAGCTGGTGTGGATCCTCACCGTGAGCACGGACGGGGCGGTGCCGCTGGCGCATCGGGTGGTCGACGGCAACACCAGCGACGACGTCACCCACATCGACACCTGGGATCACCTGGTCGCGTTGCTCGGCCGGGCCGATTTCCTCTACGTGGCCGACTGCAAGCTGGCCACTCGCGACAACATGGATCACATCCACCGCCGCGGTGGGCGGTTCGTGTCCGTGCTGCCCGCTTCTCGTAAGGAGGACAGCACGTTTCGGGACTGGGTCGTCGACCACGAGCCGGACTGGCTCCTCCGACGGCTGCTACCCGCTGATCACCTACGACCGCACCATGACCGGCGCCGAGTTGCTCGCCGCCTACAAGTACCAGCCCAACCTGGAGAAACGCCACGCCCAGCTCAAGGGCACCCAGCTGGTTGCGCCGATGTTCCTGCACGACCCCGCCCGCATCGAAGCCCTGCTGTGCTGCCACTTCATCGCCATGCTGATCCACGCGCTCATCGAACGCCAGATCCGGCAAGCAATGAAAAACAAAGGGCTCAAACAACTCTCGCTCTACCCCGAAGACCGCGGCTGCGCCGCGCCCACCGCCGCCCGCGTCCTGGACATCTTCACCGGCCTGGCCCGCCACCAGCTCATCGACCAGCAAGGCCACCACATCCAAACCTTCGCCCCGCAACTCAGCTAGCTACAAACGCTCGTGCTCGACCTGCTCGACACCCCACACGCCGTCTACACCGGCTGAATCCGACGCGGTGGGGACCTGAAACGATTCCAGAAGTGCGGAGTCAGTTATATTCCGCTGATGGCACTCAAAGACCGCGTGTTTGGCCACCCGATCGTCCGGAAGCTCGAGAATTATATTTACCCCTACATCACCCGCCGACTTGGCACCGAAGATGTCTTGTTCCTCAACTACGGCTACGAGGAGGATCCGCCTATGGACGTACCGCTGGCGGCCTCCGACGAGCCCAACCGGTACTGCATCCAGCTCTACCACCGCACGGCGACTGAGGTGGATCTCAGCGGCAAACGTGTGCTGGAGGTCGGGTGCGGCCACGGCGGCGGAGCCTCATACCTCATGCGCACCTTGCACCCGGCCTCCTACACCGGATTGGACTTGAACCCGGCCGGTATCGCCTTTTGCCGAAAAAGGCACAATCTGGCTGGCCTGGAGTTCGTACAGGGCGACGCCCAGAACCTGCCCTTCCCCGACCAATCCTTCGACGCGGTGATCAATATCGAATCCGCGGTCCACTACCCTCGGTTTCCTCGTTTCCTGGCCGAAGTGGCGCGCGTGCTGCGCCCGGGAGGGCATTTCCTATATGCCGATTTGCGAACCACCCACGGTATTGCCGCCTGGGAGGCGGCGCTGGCCGACGCCCCGATGCGGATGCTTTCGCAAAGGGTGATCAATGCGGAGGTTCTGGGCGGATCGGAGAGGAATTCGCAGCGGTGGCTGGACGTGATCGATCGCCGCGTGCCGGCATTCCTGCACGGCTGGGCCCGCGAGGGCGCGGACGTGCGGGGCTCGAGGACCTACCAGAACCTGCAAAGCGGGAGACTCTCGTACCGGATGTACTGCTTCGCCAATGCATGAGGCGGCGTCCCGCTCCGGGAGATCGCATCGCTGATCACCAGCACGTTGCGGGGCCCACACCAACGGAACCGGATACCACATGACCTCGGACTTCACCAGCTATGTCTTCTAATCCGAAGTTGCTGCGCCTGAGATAGGGCGAATTGTCGGTTGAGCTGGGGTCTGCGTTCAGTTACGAGCGAAGGCTGTAGCCAGTGAATACGGCGTGTCGTTCATATGTGTCGCCGAGTTCTGCTTGTAGTATTCAGTTATGGCGAAGCCAGTGCGGATGCATGTAGCCCGGAC
>JBOHEL010000391.1:0-4957 GCA_050700995.1 Sciscionella sp.
CGGCGCTGGCAAAACTGCCCCGGGGCGGCCACACGCTCACCCTGAAGAGCATGTTGTTGACCGCGACGGCGAACTTCCCGTCGGGCTGATCCGTCGTAGGGCACACCGCAGCCCGCCGGCGGCGACGAGTGCCCAGACCGTGCAGGCGATCCAGAAGAACACCAGCGAGACGGTCCGCAGCGACCGGAGGTGTAACTCGGTGGCGGTGGCCGCGCAGGTCGTGGCGTACATCCCGAGCGGGAAGACCGCCGCCCACCACGCACTCTGATAACGCAACGAGCCCGCTACCTGGTCGGCGCGCCACAGTTGCGCGTAGAGCAGCACGGGTATCCAAAGACTGGCGAGTGCCCACGCCCCGTGCGTCACCGGTCCGGTCCAGTCCGCAAGGCCGGCCGGTGCGCGCAGCGTGCGCGCCGCGGTGAGGATGTGGTCACCGGCCAGCGCCGTGATGGCGAGCGCGCCCATCAAGATCCAACTGTCCGGCGTCACTTCGTCAGGACGCAACGGGTTTGCGACTACCCGCCAGATGATCAGCCCGGTCACGGCCAGGCAGAGGACCATCCCCACGATCCACGCCACGGTGGCGATGGCGACGAGCGCGGCGGAGTGCAGGTGGATGGCAAGGTCTGCCGCGGTGATCGCGAGACCGGCGGTCGCCACGCTCGGCAGCAGCCACGCGCCGCGCGCTTGCTCGCGTAGCTCAACGCCGGACCTCGAACCGGCAGCGACCACGGCCAGCGGCACGAGCACCAGCCAAGCCACCAATGCCAGCCCGCCAAGCAGCCACACCACGGCAAGGTGATCATTGAACCGTGCGCCGAGTACCGCGCAGGCCGCGACGAAGGCGAACATCCGCAGCGTGACGCCGGGGTCGCGGACCAGCTCCATGATCCGCGGGGGGCGGGTCGCCACCAGCCTGAGCAAGACCACCGCCAGCGCGCCGAATGCGACTACGGCCAGGACGCTCAGCGCGATACCGAGCCGCCAGTAGCCGTGGTCGTACCCGGCGACGGCCACGATCCCCGTCGCCATCACCACCGCGAACGCGTCAGGCGGAAGGTTCCACCCCGCGAACGACACACCGGCCACCCGTTAATCCTGCCCCGTGGAGTCCTGGACCGCCGCTCGGCAGCACCCCGGGCGCATCGCCAGTGGTCCGTCGATCATCAACTTCGGTGAATTGTTGGTGTCGGATGCGGTGGATCACCGTTCCTGGCGACCGCCCATGCGACCGCTCGGTGTCGCGTCGTAGCTGACCCTTTTCGACCGCTCGCCGCATCGCTGAGATTCTTTTGTCGGTGGCTCAGGTGAACCCCCGTGATTGTCGGGGGTGGGTGCGACAATGGTGACGTGATAGAGACGCAGTTGGACCCGAGGCAGGCGATGGCCGCTTGCCTCGACCAGTGGCGTCGGGTAATCGTTGAGTACGATGACGCGGGGTTGCCGGATCAGGTCCGCCATATCGAGTCGGTGTCGCGGATGGTGTATTCGGTGATGCTCGATGCGGTCGCGGAACTGGAATCCCGCGATATCGCGGTCACCACCGGGTTCCGCAACACCAAACAACTCCTCGCCGGAATGTTCGCACCCGAGCCGGCGAGCTTCTCCGCCCAGCCAGGTCATCAGCCGGTCGGCATGCCCAGCGCCCCGCTTCACGGGCAGCGCGGAGACGTCGTCGACATACAGACAGTTGCCCCACGCCAGAGCGCTTACCTCGCGGAACCCGGCGACGACCACCGCCCGGACCTCGTCCAGGAAGACCCCGACGAGTCGGTAGCCGACCGGCCGCAGATGCGTGTCGATGACGTCGACGAGTTCCACGGGGGTGACCCACCGCGGCCGCAGCACCAGCATTGCCTCAGCGGCGAGTTCGGCGGAGCCGTCGAGGATCTCCCGCACGTCGATCACCGACCGAATCGTAGCCAGGACACTGCCTCGCCCAGCGCGTCGGCGGGTGTGGCTGTGACCTTGCCCGTTTGATTGGCGTGGAATCTGCGCTGCACTCATCCATAACCCCAAAAAGCAACAACGCAACATGTCAATCGATGCGCCGAACAAATACCACCTACAGAATGGGCGGCATCAACGTGTCGTCTTCCCGGAGGGGTGGGCAGTAACGAGAAACATGCGGGTGCCCGGCGGTGCGCTGGCATCGCAGCGGTTCACGTAACGCTTCTACGGTCCCCGTCGATTCTATGTCGACGTTCACGGTGCTAGCGAGGGGGAGCTTGAGTTGTTGAACCGAAAGCCTGATGCGTTTCACTTGACCAGCCCGCACGCGATCTCGCCGGTCAGGCCGACCCCGACGCGGGGGTTGGCGCTGGGTCGCGCCCTGGACTTGACCGTGGCGGTCTTGGCGTTGACCGTGCTCGCGGTGCCGATGGTGATCATCGGCCTGGTGATCCGGCTGACCAGCAAGGGTCCCGCGCTGTTCGCACAGCAGCGGATCGGCTACCGCGGCCAGCCCTTCACTATGTACAAGTTCCGCACCATGCGCACCGCCGTCGGGGACGAGCCGCTGCGCGAGCTGATCGCCGCCGAGCTCCGCGGCGAGGACACCGCGGTCAACGGCAGCTACAAGCTCGACGGCGACTCCCGGGTCACTGCGATCGGGGCGTTCCTCCGCAAAAGCAGCCTCGACGAGCTGCCTCAGTTGCTCAATGTGCTGCTCGCCGATATGTCCCTGGTCGGTCCCCGGCCGTGCCTGGAGTGGGAAGCTCGAATGTTCCCCGCACAGTTCCAGCCGCGGTTCTCCGTACGCCCCGGGATCACGGGACTGTGGCAGGTCAGCGGCCGCTCCACGGTCAGCACCCTAGAGATGCTGCGCCTGGACCTGACCTACGTGCGCACCCGCGACCCGGTGGGCGACCTGATCATCCTGCTGCGCACCGTGCCGTCCATGCTGCGGGACCATAGCGCCCGCTGACCTAGCCATATGTCGCCCGCGGCGGGCGAGTGGACCGCGTCGCAAACCGATGGCGAAAGGCTGGCGACCGTGGAAAACTCACCTCGGGTGCACCCGTTAGCCAAGGGACCACCTGGGTCGTCCCTCGGAGGGTAGCGATATGCGACGACGGGCTGTAGGCCACCGGTTTGTCGCTGCCGTCGCCGCTCTAGCTGTCTCGGGAGTCATGCTCACCGCCTGCGGGCAGAGCACGACCACGAACTTCGGCAATCTCTCCCTCGCCACCGACTCACCGGCGGGCCCCATCATGTGGCCGACCCCTATGGAGCCCATGGGGACCGGCATGCAGATGGTCACCCCCACCTGCACGACCCAGCCGACGGCGGCCCAACAGCACGCGGCGGTGACGTTCGTCAACTCCACGGTGGCCGCCGCGCAGCGCTACCAGAGCCTGGGGGCGGCCAAAGCCGACGGCTACGTACCCATTACCCCGACCGGCCTGGCTGTGGTCCACTACATCCGGGCCGCCTACGTCAATGACAGCCACACCCTCGATCCGGGCACCATCGAGTCGCTTGTCTACGCCAACACGTCTCACGGGGCCGTCCTGGTGGCTGCGATGTATACCCTGGCGGGGAACCAGGTCGGCCAGATGCCCCCCATGCCTGGCGGATGCCTCACCCAATGGCACGCCCACACCAATCTGTGCTTCTCCGACGCTACTGCCGAGGTGGTGGGAAGCACCCGGCGAGGACCGTGTCGGCCGGGCTCCACCAACCGGGTTACCCAACCGATGATCCACGTGTGGCTGGTTCCAGTACCGGGTGGGCCGCTCACCGTCGACGACTCCGACACCCAGGTGGTCCGGGCTGCCGAGCAGGTGTCGCCGCCCGTCCCCCGCAACACCATGGCCTGATCATGAGCGGTCGCCCTGGGAGTTGGCGCGCTAAAGCTTGAAGTGACTAGAGGTGTCACGCCCGCTCGGTCAGTGCGGTGGTGACGGCGTCGCGGACGGCGGCGTCGGTGGGAAGTGGTGTGCCGGTCTGCTCGGCGAGCTCGCGTAGCGAGGTCATCGTGACGTCAGGCAGGCCGCAGACGGTGAACTGTTCGAAGGCGTGCAGGTCGGGGTCGATGTTCAGGGCGAAGCCGTGGCTGGTGATTCCGCCCCGGATGCGCATGCCGATGGAGGCGACCTTGCGGTGATCGGGGGTCCAGACGCCGACGAGGCTGGACGCCCCCGGGGGGGTGGGACGCCGTTGGGTGCTGAAACCGAGCAGCCGCAGCGCACGGACGAGGCCGTCTTCGAGCCAGCGCACGACATCGGCCGCGCCTTGATCGCGGATGTCCATGATCAGATATCCCACGAGTTGGCCGGGGCCGTGGTAGGTCGCATATCCTCCGCGGTCCACCGCGACCAGCGGTATCTCATGGTGGCCGCGGCGTAGGTCGGCGGGATCGGTGCGCTGCCCGTAGGTGATGACCGGGGGATGGCTGAGCAGGAACAGGCGATCGCCGGCTGTCCCCGCGCGCCGCTCGGCGGCCCAGCCGGTCATCGCATCGATCGCGTCGAGGTAGCCGATCTCACCGAGATCGACGCGCTGCAGCGTCCGCTCGGCCGTGGCCATACCTGCCTCCGTGTGCTTCCGCTTCCTTTAGTTCCAAGAGCAGCGTAGGCCACCGAGGCCCGGCGCCGGTTCGTCGCCTCCGGCCCAAGGTCGTCACCCGTTTGGACAGTTGTACCGCAGGCGATCCCGCTCACCAGTTGACAGACGGTCCTAAATTAGGTGAGGCTAGCTTAAAACTTCATCCTTATGGGTGGCGCTACGCACGCCCCCGTCGAATGTGAGGAGCGTGCCGATGGTGTCGATGATCCGCGCCCGGATGATGCAGCTGGCCTGGGTTGTCCCGGTCCTGGCCGGACTGCTAGTGGTTGCCGGGTGCGGTGGCGCACCGTCGACGCAGGACGCCACCGCGCAGACGATCACGGTGTACAGCGGCCAGCATGAGCAGACCGCGCAGATGTTGGTGGCCGGGTTCACCGCGGCGACCGGG
>JBOHEL010000392.1:0-4956 GCA_050700995.1 Sciscionella sp.
GGCCCACCGCCCGCAGCGGGCCGGAGACCTCGTTGGCCAGCGCCAGCACCTGCGGCGGGTTCCGGAAACTGGTGAGTAGCCCGTAGCGACGCGCGGGCGCGAGCCTACCGTGGATGGTCACCGGGAAGTCGGTGGTGAACCGGGGGAGGTTGGCAGCACTGGCACCGCGCCAGCCGTAGATCGCCTGCGCGGGATCGCCCACCGACGTGACGGGCAGTGCGCGCCCGCAGCCGAACAGCGTGCGCAGCAGTACCCGCTGCGCGTGCCCGGTGTCCTGGTACTCGTCGAGCAACACCGCCGCGAACCGTTCCCGCTCACCTGCCGCGACCTGTTCGTGCTCGGTGGCCAGCCGCGCGGCCAGCGCCATCTGGTCTGCGAAATCGACCGTGGCCTCCCTGCGCTTGGCCTGTCCGTAAGCCTCGACGAGCGGGAGCAGCGAGACTCGCAGCCGCTGAGCCGCCAGGACTTCGCGCAGCGCGACCGGCAGCTCGGATTTGCGCTGCCGTGGCGCGAGCGGCGCGTTCCCGATCAGCTTGCACAGCTCGTCGCTGTAGGACGTGAGGCGCCCGGCATCGACCAGGTGCTCGGCAAGCTCACCGGAGAGCCGCAGCACATGCGCGGTAATCGTGGCCGGTGCCTTGTCGGTGTCGATATCTCCTGCCCACGTGGACACTACCCGGTGGGCGAGCTGCCACGCGGCGGTCTCGGTGAGTACCCGAACCCCGGGCTCAACCGGCAGCAGCAGACCGTGCTCGGCGACCAGCCGCCCGGCGTAGGCGTGGTAGGTCAGTATCGTCGGCTCGCCTGCCTGCACCTCCGCGGTGCGCGCGCCACCTGGGTCGAGCTCGTCGAGCAGCCCCGACCCGGCGAGCCTGCGCAGCCGCGCCCGCACCCGATCCGCCAGCTGCCGCGCCGCCTTGCGGGTGAACGTCAGCCCGAGGACCTGCTCGGCACTGACCAGCCCGTTGGCGACCAGCCACACCACCCTCGCCGCCATCGTCTCTGTCTTGCCTGCACCCGCTCCAGCCACCACCAGCGCGGGCTCCACGGGTGCTGCGATGACCGCCGCCTGTTCGTCGGTCGGCTCGGGCAGCCCGAGCGCCCGCGCGATCCGATGCGGGCCCGCGACCCCTTCCTCGGCCGTCACTGGCACACCTGCCGGCCGGCGTCCTGCAGGGGGCAGCTGACACGCACCGGGCAGCGCGGGCAGTCCGGGTTCTCGGTCGCGGTATAGCGCGGTCCGGCTGCGGCGGCACCCGCCTTCCGCACGATCTCCAGCCACCGTTGCACCTGCGCCGCATCCAGCGGTGGCTGCGCACGTTCGGTGGCTCGCCCGGTCCTGCGATCCGTCTTGCCGACATACAGCAAGCGGGCACCACCAGGGTCGGGCCGCTCGACCTCGGAGAGGAACGCGCCAAGTACGGAAGCGAGCTGGTAGAGCGCCAACTGTGGGTGTTCCCCTGCGTCCTCGCCGGTGATGGCGTTCTTCGCGGTCTTGAGGTCGACCACCACCGGCCTGCCCTCGGCGTCGATCTCCAGCCGGTCGACCCGTCCCCTCACCCGCATCGGCCGCCCGCCGGGCACATCCACCTCAAGTGCCCGCTCCAGGTCGACCTGCGTCAGCTCCCGCCTGGTACCGGCGAGCCATACCCGGAATGCCTCAAGCATCGCCCGCAGCCGCGCCTGCTCGCGGCGGGAGAACCACGGCGCACCGGCGTCGACACCCGCCCACGCCCGTTCGAGCTCGGCGTCGACCTCGGCCGCGTCCGCGCCCGACGCGACGGCCTGCGCCAGCGTGTGCACCAGGATCCCGGCGATCTGGGGCAGTTCTGACGGGTCGGCCCCGCCGTGGCGCTCCACCGCCCACCGCAGCGGACAGCGCACCAGTGTGTCCACAGTGGACGGTGTCACCGGCACCACATCCAGCTCGCTCCACAGTGGGGTGTCGGCGCTGGGCTCGGGCAGGCCGTACCAGTGATCCGGGTGTGCTCCAGTCACGCCGGCTGCCGCCAGCCTGGCGAGTTGCCTCGCCGCCCTGTCCCGGCGAGCCCGCTCCTGCTCGCCGTCACACACCACGCGACGCAGCTCCCCGACCAGCTCGCCGAGCACGAGGCCGCGGCGAGGAGTGAACACCGGCGGAGGCTCGGGGCCCTGCTGCGGCGCGGGCACCAGCTCATCGAGAAAGCGGGACGGCTGCTCGTCCTCACCGCGCACCGCGCTCACCAGTAGGGTCCTGCTGGCCCGGCTCACCGCGACCAGCAGCAGCCGCCGTTCCTCGGCAAGCAGCGGCGCCGTCGCAGAGAGCGGCGCCCGCTCGTCCAGCCCGGCGAGCGTGTCCACCAGCCGCTGGGCGCCGAGCAACGAGCCACGCTGCCGCAGGTCAGGCCAACTGCCCTCTTGCACGCCGGGCACCGCGACCACCGTCCACTGCCTGCCGACCGCGGCGTGCGCCGTCAGCACCGCCACCGACTCCCCTTCGGGGGCGACCGGCGCCAGGGAGTCACCGGCGATCTGCTGCGCGGCGAGGTAGTCCGCGAAACCGCCGACCGAGGCGCCCGGCAGCCGGTCGGTGTAGCGGGCGGCCGCCTCGAACAGCGCCACTACCGCGTCCAGATCGCGGTCGGCGTGCAGCCCGGCGGCACCGCCTCGCGCCGACCCATCCGACCAGCGTCGTTCCAACCCGCTGGCGCGCCACACCTGCCACAGCGCCTGCTCGATGCCGCCGCCCGCCCCGAGCGCCTCGCGCGCGGTACCCAGCAGTGCGGCCACTCGCCGCGCCGGTGCCGCCGCGACATCGGAAAGCCCCCGCAGCGGGTCCTCCCCGCGCAACACCTCGACCAGTAGTTCGGAGCTGCCGCGCTCGCCGCCAGCCGCTGCCTCCAGCCGCCGTAGCCCGCGCCGCAGCCTGCGAAGCGCCATCGGATCGGAACCGCCGAGCGGCGAGGTCAGCAGCTCGGCCGCGAGCTCGCCGTCGAGGGCATCCGGTTCCTCGGCCACCCGCAGCAGCGACAGCAGCGGCCGCACCGCGGGCTGCCTGCCGAGCGGGAGCGCACCGGCAGGCACCACCAGCGGCACGCCCGCCGAGCGCAGCGCCCTGCGCAGCACCGGCAACGACCGGCTGGCCCGCAGCAGCACGGCCATCTGCGACCACGGCACGCCGTCGATGAGATGCGCCCGGCGCAGTTCGTCGGTGATCCAGGCGGCCTCGGCCGCCGCCGATGCCAGCACCCGCACCGCCACCGCGCCCGAGGTGCGGGTGGCGGGCCGCGCGGCACCACGATGCGGGTAGGCACCCGGCAGCCGCGCGGCCAGTCGTGCCGCGGCGGCCGCGATCTCCGGCGCCATCCGATGATCAACCGCAAGCCGCAGCGTGCGATCGCCATCGGGGTCCGCGTCGGCGAGCAACCGGGGATCGGCGCCGCGGAAGGAGGAGACTGCCTGATCAGGATCGCCCGCGAGCAGGAACTCACCCCTCGAACCCAGCTTGGTGATCAGCTCGTAGGACAGCGGGTCGAGGTGCTGTGCGTCGTCGACGAGCAGGTGGCGCACTCTGGCGCGCTCGGCGACCAGCAACTCGTGGTCGGTGTCGAAGGCGAGCAGCGCGGCGGCAACCAGTTCCGCGGCGTCCAGCGCGGGCGCGGTGGCCTGTGGCGAATCGGCCCCCACCGCCCCGTGCAGCAGCGTGACCTGCTCGTACTGCCTGCCGAATGTGCCTGCCGCGACCCACTCGTCCCGGTGGTGGCGCTTGCCGAGCTTGATCAGATCCTCCGGCCCGAGCCCGCGTTCGGCGGCGCGCAGCAGCAGATCGCGCAGCTCGTTCGCGAAGCCGGGCAACGGCAGGGCTGGCCGCAGCCTGCCCGGCCAGTACCTGGCGCCGGACTCGACATCGCCCGCCAGCAGCTCACGCACCACCGTGTCCTGCTCGGGGCCGGACAGTAGCCGCGGCGGCGGGAACTCACGCATCGCAGCCTGCCTGCGCAGCACCGCGAACGCGTAGGAGTGCACGGTGCGCACCGCAGGCTCCCGCACCGTGCGAACTCCCTCGCCCGAGTTGGCAACGAGTCCGGTGATCGCGGCCCGAGCTTCGTTCGCCGCTCGCCTGCTCGCCGTGAGCAGCAGCACCGCCTCGGAGTCGGTGGCGCGGATGCGTGCCGCCGCGATGTGCCGTAGCAAGGTCGTCTTGCCGGTGCCAGGGCCACCGAGCACGCGCAGGAACCCCTCTGGGCGCGCCAGCAGGCGCGCCGCGCGCTCGTCCCATTCCGTCGCGACCGGCGCGTCGAGGAGACCACGCACCAGTTGCGGTGCTCGAAGTACCACGCCGCGATGTAACCACGGTCCTCCGACAGTCCTGCGGCAGGTGGACCACAATGGCGACATGCCGCCGCTGCACATCCACGAGTTCGGGCGCGCGGACGGCTACCCGCTGCTCGCACTGCACGGTGTGACCGGCCACGGCGAGCGGTGGAAGGCGCTCGCCGAGAATTACCTCACCGAGTTCCGCGTGATAGCCCCCGACCTGCGCGGGCACGGCCGGTCCGATCCGCATCCGCCGTGGACGCTTGAACAGCACGCGGCCGACCTACTCGCGGTGATCGAGCACTACCGGCTGCCTTCGGTGGCAGTGCTCGGGCACTCCTTCGGCGGCGCGGTCGCGCTCTACCTCGCACGATTGGCGCCGCAACGGGTGAGCAAGCTGATGCTGCTCGATCCGGTGATCGGCGTGGATCCGGAGCTGGCACTACAGCGGGCGGAACTGCCGAACCCGACGTTCGCCAGCCGCACGGAAGCCGCGCGGGCCCAGCGCTACGACTGGCCAACCGTCAGCGATGAGGTGATCGACGCGGAGCTGGCCGCGCACCTGGCGCAGGTCGACGGCGGCTGGCGATTCCGGTACTGCGTACCAGCGGTCGCGACGGCGTGGAGCGAGATGGCGCGGGTCGCCGTGCTGCCGGACGC
>JBOHEL010000393.1:0-4935 GCA_050700995.1 Sciscionella sp.
GCAGTGCCTGGGTGTAGGGATGCCTCGGGTCGCGGAACACCGTTGCGACCTGCCCGATCTCCACGATCTTGCCCAGGTACATCACCGCGACCCGATCCGCGAGGTGCTGCACAACAGAAAGGTCGTGCGCCACGAACAGGTAAGACAATCCTAGGCCGGCCTTCAGCTCGTCGAGCAGGTTGATGACACCCGCCTGGATCGAGACATCCAGGGCCGACACCGGTTCGTCGAGCACCAGCAGCTTCGGTTGCAGGGCCAGTGCCCGTGCGATCCCGACCCGCTGCCGCTGACCACCGGAGAACTCAGCGGGGTAGCGCGAGGCGTATTCCGGCCGCAACCCCACCAGATCGAGCAACTCCGGCACACGCCTGGCGATATGACTCGCGTCGATGCCATGCACCCGCATCGGCTCGGCGATGATGTCGGAGATCGGCATCCTCGGGTCTAGCGAAGCCATCGGATCCTGGAACACCACCTGCAGATCCCTGCGGATCTTCTTGCGGTCTCTGGCGTTCATCCCCGCGACATCGGACCCCAGCACGGCCACCGAGCCGGCCATCGGCGCGGTGAGGTTGAGGATCTCCATCAGCGTGGTGCTTTTACCGCAGCCCGATTCGCCTACCAGCCCCAGCGTCTCGCCTTCGACGATGTCGAAGGACACCTCGTCCACGGCGTGCACCGTGCCGACCCTGCGCCGGATCACGCTGCCCTTGGTCACCGGATAGTGCTTTACCATCCCGGAAACCGACAGCACGGTGCTGCGCTCGACGCGAGGGATCGTGGCCAGTTCGGCGGCTTCCACCACTTCCGCTCCATAAACCTCTGCGGCCACCCGCTCCGCGTCCCCATCGCCGATCTCGCCGGCGCGGATGCAGGCGGCATGGTGCCTCGCAGCGCCCGGCGCCGAGAGTTCCAGCAGTTCCGGTTCGGCGCTACGGCATGCCTCGATCATCATCGGGCAGCGCGGGGAGAACGGGCAGCCCGGCGGGAGATGGGAGAGCGAGGGCGGCTGGCCCTCGATAGGCACCAGCGGCTGCTTTCCCTCGGTATCCAGCCGGGGGATCGAGCCGAGCAGGCCGAGCGTGTACGGCATGCGCGGCCGGGAGTAGATCTCGCGTACCGGTCCGGTCTCCACCGCCCTGCCCGCGTACATCACCATCAACCGGTCGGCGAAACCCGCGACCACACCGAGATCGTGGGTGATGATGACGATCCCGGCGCCGGTCACCTCCTGCGCGGTTCGCAGCACCTCAAGCACCTGTGCCTGCACCGTGACGTCCAGCGCGGTGGTGGGCTCGTCGGCGATGATCAGATCGGGATCGTTGGCGATCGCGATGGCGATCACCGCGCGCTGTCGCATCCCGCCGGAAAACTCGTGGGGATAGGCGTTTGCCCGGTCGGCCGCGTTCGGGATACCGACCAGATCCAGTAGTTCCACGGCCCGTTTCGCCGCCTGCTTTTTGGAGATCCCGCCCTTGCCGTGTATCAGCAGCGCCTCGGCTACCTGATCACCGACGCTGAAGACTGGTGTGAGCGCCGAGAGCGGATCCTGGAACACCATGGCGATCCGCTTGCCGCGGATCTTCGAGAGCTCGGCGTCGGACCGGCCGATGAGCTGCCTGCCGTCGAACCGGATCGAGCCTGATACCCTTGCCTGCTCGGGAAGCAAGCCCATTACCGCGAGCGAGGACACCGACTTCCCCGAACCGGACTCGCCGACGATGCCGAGCACCTCGCCTGGTGCGACCTGATAGCTCAGCCCGCGCACCGCGTGCACCCTGCCTGCCTCGCTGGGGAAGCTGACCTCAAGATCGGTAACGGCGAGTACCGGAGGAGCACCTGCGGGCGCCCCCTGTCCCTGCGCTATCTGTGCGGAGGTCACGATCCGGGATCACCCTTCTCTGGTTGCGATCGCGCCCCGTCCTGACCCACGTCTTTGGCCAGGTTCGGCGTCATCGCGGGATCCATGCGGTGCCTGCGGCGCTTGTCCTTCGCCCTGGCCCGTGACGAGCCGGGGTCCAGTGCGTCGCGCAGGCCGTCACCGGCGAAGCTGACCGCGAGCACGCCAAGGATGAGCAGCAGCCCCGCGGGCAGGAACAGCCACGGCGACGTCAGCGCGAAGGGTGTGCCGTCGCGAATCAGCGTGCCGAGTGACACGTCAGGGGGCTGCACGCCGAAGCCGAAGTAGCTCAGCCCGGTTTCGGCGAGCACCGCGACTCCCACGTTGATCGTCGCGTCCACGATCAGCAGCGAGGCCATATTCGGCAATATGTGTTTGAAGATGATGCGCCAGGCGGACTCGCCCATGAAGGTGGCGGCCCGCACGAACTCGCGTTCCTTGAGTGACAGCGTCATGCCGCGCACGATGCGCGCGGTGATCATCCACATGAACGCGGCCAGCATCAGCATGAACGCGATCCAGCCGCGCTGCCGCAGCCACGGACTCATGATCGCCAATATCAGGAACGACGGCAGCACCAGCAGCAGGTCGACGACCCACATCAGCGCCCGGTCCGTCCAGCCACCGAAGTACCCCGCCGCCGCGCCGACGACCGAGGCGACCCCGGTGGACACCAATGCGGCCAGCAGCCCGATCGACAGTGACTTCTGCAGGCCGTGCATGGTCTGCACGAACACGTCGCCGCCGATCTGGGTGGTGCCGAACCAGTGCGAGCCGCTTGGCGGCATCAGGTACGCGGCGGAGTCCTGGCTGGTATACGTCCATGGGCTGATCACCGGTGCGAGGAAGGCCACCAGGTAGAGCAACACGATCACCACCAGCCCGCCGACGGCGAGCTGGTTGCGCAGGAAGCGGCGCAGCACCAGCCTGCCCCGGTTGGTACCCGCGCTCCCTTCGGGTAGCTCGATGGCGGTACCTGCCGTGGCGGCAGCGGTTTCGGACTCTGTGTTGATGGACATGTCCTCAGACCCTCACCCTCGGGTCCAGTGCCGCGTAGAGCACGTCAGAGAGCCAGCCGGAGACGAGGATGCAGACCGCGACGAACAACGTGACCGTCGCGGTGATGTTCGCGTCCTGCGCGGTGATTCCCACGATCAGCCAGTTGCCCATGCCGAACCAGCTGAACAGGTTCTCGGTGAACACGCCGCCGGTGATCAGCGTGCCGAAGCCGAAGGCGAACAACGTCGCCATCGGGATGAGCGCGGTGCGCATGCCGTGCTTGAACAGTGCCTTTCGCCGTGTCAGGCCCTTGGCCTGTGCGGTCCGCAAGAAGTCGCTGCCAAGGACGTCGAGCATCGCACTGCGCTGATAGCGGCTGTAGAGCGCGATCTGGCCGAGCGCGATCGTCAGTGTCGGCAGCACGAGATGCTGCAGCCGATCGCCGAGCGCTTGCCAGAAAGTGCCGGTGAAATTGGGCGTCGTCTCACCGGTGAACTGGAAAACATTGGTGCCAACGGTGGTATTCAACTGCAGTGCGCCCTGCTTGAGCAGCAGTCCCAACAGGAACACCGGTGTCGCCAGCAGGATGAACGACAGGATGGTGATGAGGTAGTCGCTGAAGCGGTACTGTCTGATGGCGCTCACCACCCCTGCCAGTACCCCGACAACGATGCCGATAACCGTGCCGAGCAGGAACAATCGCAGGCTCACGCCAACCCGCTGCCAGAGTTCGTCGGTGATCGGTGCGCCCTGGACGGTATCGCCGAAGTCCCCGTGCAGCACGCCGCCGAGCCAGCCGAAATAGCGCGGGACCACGCTTTCGTCAAGGTGCAGCTCGTGTGCCTTCGTCGCGATCGACTGCGGTGACGGCGGCGGGTTGCGCAGCATCAGCACGGCGAGTGGGTGGAACGTCGCGGAAGCGAGCAGGTAGGCAAGGAACGTCGCGACGAGGCAGAGCACCACATAATTGATCAGGCGCCGCAGCAGGAAGCCGGTCACGTGCTGTCAGGTCCTTTCAGGGCGCAAGCATCGAATGGCGGTCGGTAAGCGGTGAGGCTAGTGCTGCCTGGTTCGTGCACCACCTACGAAAGTTGGATTCGACGGTCACGAATTGGTGAAGGGTCCGGCAGACCATGGCCGACCACAGTGGACGGATCGCAGGACCACTGTGGACAGATGTGGTGATCCGTGGCACGGTATCTAGCGTGTCTGAATTGAATGCGACCGCAGCCGCACTGCTCGGGCTGCTGCACGACGGCCCCGCCACCGGTGGCGAGCTGGTCGCTGCCGCGGGTGATCGTTTCGGCTTCTTCTTCAGCGTGACAAGAAGCCAGGTCTACCGGGAACTCCCCGCGCTTGCCGAAGCCGGGTTGGTGCGCCTCGGCAAGCAGGGGCCGCGGTCCAGCCAGCAGTACGCGATCACCGCCACAGGTAAGAAGGCGTTCAAGGGTTGGCTGTCCACCGAGCCTGGGCCCGACCATCTGCGCAGTCCACTGGTCTTGCGGCTGCTGCATGCCAATGCGATGACCCAGCGACAGCGAGCCGCCTTGATCACCTCGGCGCGAGAGGCGTACGCGGCGCGCGCCGAGGTGGCGAAGGCCGCCGTCAAGGCCGCCGACGATCCGTACACGAAGGCGGTCGCTGAGTTCGGTGCCGCTCATACCAGGGCGCTGCTGAAGCTACTCGACTCCATCCCTGAGAAGTAACTCCTGCTGGTGGACTGCGACGCCCGCTGCCCCGACGGGTAGCCTTCCGAGGCGTGAATGCGGACGTCTCAGCCGATCTCAAAGACCTTTCCACGACCCTGTCCAGCGTCGAGGCCGTGATGGACGTGGAGCAACTGCGCGCGCAGGTCGCGGAACTGGAAGAGCAGTCGGCGCGCCCGGATCTGTGGGACGACCAGGAGCATGCGCAGAAGGTCAACACCCAGCTCGCGTACAAGCAGGGCGATCTGCGCCGCGTCACCGATCTGCGGCAGCGGCTCGACGACCTGAGCGTGCTCTACGAGTTGGCCGACGAGGAGGATGACCCGGCCA
>JBOHEL010000394.1:0-4931 GCA_050700995.1 Sciscionella sp.
GGTGGGGTTGTCGGCCGTTGTAGTGGTGGACGTATTCCGCGAGCACCGCAGGCAGGTGCTGCTGGCTGAAGATCGGCATGCGGTCGGTGAGTTCGGTTCGGGGGGTGCGGACGAACCGTTCGGCGAAACAGTTCGCTCGCGGGCAGCGAGGAGGAATCCGCACCGTGCCGCGTCGATGAGCAGCGGGGTGAACCGCTGCACCCACCGGTACACGGTGACGTGGGTCATGCCACGTTCATACACTCCGGGGTATGACTGGTACACGGCGTCAGCAGCGGGGCAGGACCCGGACCCTGGGTGGGTCGTCGGGGTGGGTGGGGCAGTCGGCGGCGGTTTATTGCCGGATTTCGAATGCTCGGGATGAGGATCAGACTGGGGTGGATGGACCGTTCCCGATCTTGTAGACACTCGCTCATAGACTGCCGCTGAGTTCCAGCGGAGGGATTCGTGTGGCGACACGCCGACGTTTTACCCAGGAGTACAAGGATCAGGCCGTTAGCCTCGTCCTCGATTCGGGCCGAACCATCGCCGAGGTGGCGAACAGTATCGGCGTCCACGAGATGACGTTAGGTAAATGGGGTGCGCCACGAACGTCGAAGGAGGGCTCGTTGGGTAGTTAGAGCTTTCGGAGACGGTGCTGTGCAGGAGATGAGGGATTGCTGGCCCTTCGGCGTCGCTCTACGGGGAGAGGCGTCAAACCACCTCATGCTGCGTTGGTTGAGGACCATCGTGGTGAGCGATGAGGAAAAGGCGCAGGTTATGCGTCAGGTGAGGATCGGAAAGGCGAGCGCAAGCGAACCGCTGAGGACGTGTCGAGACCAACAAGATGGCATCGAAACCGGGGCATCCCATTAGCTCCGAGATAAGCCTGGCGGGTGCCCGTGTATTGGTCAGGCGGTGCCCGGCATGAAGGCGGCGCGAGTCCGATCTGCGGCTTCTGCGGGGAACGTGGGAAGGCGGGTGCCGACACCGCTAGCTTTGCATCTGCGTGGTGGGTGCGAGGGAGGCAAGAGGGAGCGCGTCAAGCGGCAGAAACCGTGAGGCGTTGAGTACCGTTGCGGCACGCGCTGGCGGACCGGCTCGTAGTAGTGGTGAGACGCCTGTAATGGGCGTGGAGCGAAGGGACCGGCTCATCTAAGGGTTGTTCGCGCGAGCAACCGGAGGTTTTCGCCTCCGGGAGGAGACGAGTGAGCGAGTCAGGTTCATCGGACAAGCCGTTTACGATATCGAAGCAACTGGTGTGGAAGGCATACAGGCGTGTTGCGGCCAATAAAGGTGCCGCTGGCGTGGATGGACAGTCCGTCGAGGACTTCGAAGTCGATTTGAAGAATAACATCTTCAAAATCTGGAATCGGATGTCGTCGGGGACGTACTTTCCACCACCGGTGAGGGCGGTGGAAATACCGAAACCGCTGGGGGCGGGCGGCGCGCCGGTGGGGCGGGCGCGGGCGGCGTCGCTGCGGGAGGTGCTGGGGGAACAGCTGACCGATCCTCGCAAGCCGCGCGGGGTCCGGCACCGGCTGGTGTCGGGCCGATGCAGCCACTTACGTACCAGCACGCGCACTCGCGAGATCAGCTCGCCCGTGGCCTGACGACCTCGCCCATGCCGAAGCTCAGTGAATCGTCGCGGCTGGTACCACGTGTGAGCCTCCGGCCGCCCTCGTCCGAGAGCAGGTGGCCAGCGCTGCCACCAGTGGCACTTCCTGGGGTGGTACGTCCCGCATCACATCACGCACAACCTCGAACAGGTCCGGGCTCCGTATCTCGCCGGAATCCGTTCGACTAGGAAGGCATACTGGGCGTGTGGGAAGATCCCTTTTGGAGGCGGGCAAGGACCGGAGACTGGCAGGTGCCGTCATCCGCCAGTGTCTGTTGGCTATTTCATTTCATGACCAAGGAGGATGGGATGAGTAAATCGGTTGCAGAGATACTCGCGAACATCGACTTATTCGCCGACGACCAGCGTGAACATCTTCTTGAAGCGTTGGCCGTCGCGCGCGAGCAGTGCCCGGTGCTGCACACGGAGGCGGATGGCGGTTACTATCTGATCAGTCGATACGAGGATGTTCGCTGGGTCTGCGAACACCCGGAGATCTTCAGCTCCGCGCAGCCGGGTCTGCGAGGCGTGCCAGTCCGGGTCATACCGATAGATGTCGATCCACCCGATCACCGACTCTACCGCAAGTTCCTCAACGGCTATTTCTCGCGTTCGTTCCTCCTTCGCTATGAGGAGCAAATGCGGAAGATCGCTCGTGACGCCATAGCCGGTTTTATCGACAAGGGAGGACTGGAGGTCGTGTCCGACTATTCTGTGCCATTCAGCGCCGGGTCGCTAGCCCATGTTGTATTCGCCACCGATAACATGGAGCTGGTCTCGCGAGGGGTAGGCGCAGTGAAGCAGGTGGCGACGGAGAACACACCTGAAACGTTCGAACGAGTGGCTTTGCTGGCCATAGAGGCGATGGCCGCGGTCGTGAACTCGCCGGAGAAAAATGACACTGTGCTTACCGCTCTCACCATGGCGACGATCGACGGTCGCCCGCTCACGACTGAGGAACGGGTGGGCATCGTGACCATCCTGCTCATCGGTGGGCTGGACACGACCCGAGGCATGATCGTCAACATTGCCTACCACCTGGCGACCCGCGATGATATCGAGCCGATCTTGCGGACGCCGGACTGGTGGCACCGCGAGCTCGACGAGTTCCTCCGTTTCGAACCAACCGTGTCGTTCATGGCCCGCACGGTGACACAGGACACCGAAATCGCCGGCACACCACTGAAGGCAGGAGATCGGATCGCCATTCATTTCTATTCGGCTAACCGTGATTCCAACCGCTTCGATCATCCTGATGAGCTGATTTTCGACCGGCCGAACAATCGACACGCAGCAGCATTCGGAATTGGCATCCACCGCTGCCTTGGGGCGCATTTCGCCCGGATCCAAATCGCGATCGCGTTCGAGGAGCTACTTAAGCAGGCAACGAACTTCCGGCTCAAGGAGGGGGCCGACATCCCACGGCGGGCCGGCGTCATCCTGGGCAGTCCCGAGGCGCTGCACCTGACCTTCGATAAGCGCTGACCGACCACGGCGAGGCTGTTGCATTAGCCCGAACTTGCGTCACGTTCTGCGGCTGATCATGGGTCCGACCTGCTGGAAGTTCCCGACACGCCGGAATGGTAGCCAGTAAAATTCGCCATCACCCGTGATCGGTATGGTTGGATGAGCAGGTGAAACAGGGCAGCGCGCGGATGCATATCGACGACGCCGGTCGCCAGTACACCTCCGTCGATGGGGAGCGGCGGGCCTACCCCGTGCTATCTGCTGCGGCGTTCCTTCCGCGACGAGCAAGGCCGTCCCCGCAAGGAGACGCTGGCGAGTGTGTCATCGCTGCCGGAAGAAGCGATCGGTGGACGCCGGCAGGGTAAACATTCACGTCCCGGAGGGCATGGCGAATCGACTGTGGGTGGCGTCGGTGTAGTGAGGTGAGTTGTGGTTTCGGGTGGTCAGGTGGGTGCTACGAGCGGTGGTGTCCAGGGGTTGCCGGTGATGGGCTGGTGCGGTGCGGTGATGATGTCGGCGCCGTGTTTGCGGGCGGTGTCGATGTAGCTGCGGATATCGAGTCGATCTTGGGTGGTGTCTTCGCTGGTGAGCCGCCCGGAGATCTTCTGCTGTGTCTTGGTGGGTCGTAGGTCGCGCTCGCTGATGTTGTTCGTGGGCCAGATCCGGGTGTCGGAGCAGAAACCGAGGACGTTTGTCTTCGCGGTCATGGCAGAACTCCAGCAGGTCGCGTCCGGGATGCTGGGCGGTGTGGTGGCGCGGCCCGGGCACTCGTGGCACCTGCGCCAGGCCGACTCGGATGGCGTGTCGGAACTCGCGCAGCAGTGGGTCGCGGACATGCTCGGGGATCTCGGTCAGGCCGTTTTCGCGGGCGGTGTGCCAGGCGTGGATGAGGCCGCGCAGCGCACGCTGCGTTTGGGCCGGCCAGTGGTGGTCGGGGTAGGACTGTTCGGCGTCGGCGAAGTCGCGCAACAGATGAGCGTTACAGGCTTGATGCCCGGCGAGGTGCTCCCAGCGGGGGTGGAAGTAGTTGCGGTAGCGGTCGTGCACGGGGGCGCCCGCGAAGTCGGGCAGGATGCTGTCAACGGCCAAGTTGCGGTCCCCGCTGGTGGCCAACTGAAAGTCCCCACCCCTCGGGGTTGTTCAGGTCTTTTCGGGCGTGCACCTCCTCCGTTGCGGGCCTGGCGCATCCGGAACGACTCACCCTCAGTGACCACCACGTTGCTGTGGTGCAGCAGCCGGTCTAAGAGACTGACGGCGGTGGTGTGCTCGGGCAGGAACCGGCCCCACTGCTCGAAGGGCCAGTGCGAGCCGATCCCCAGCGCCCGGCGTTCGTAGGCGGCCGCGACGAACCGAAACAGCAGTTGGGCGCCGGTGTCATCCAGCGGGGCGAAGCCGAGTTCGTCGACGATCACCAGGTCGGCGCGGAGCAGGGTCTCGATGACCCGGCCAACGGAGTTGTCGACTAGTCCTCTGCAGAGGGTGTCGACCAGATCAGCGGCAGTGAAGTAGCGGACCCGGTGCCCAGCCGCGACAGCGGCGGCTCCAGGGCGATCAACATGTGGCTCTTGCCTGTGCCCGCAGGGCCGACCAGACACAAATTCTCTTGTGCCCCAATCCATTCCAGGCCGGCGAGGTAGTCGAACGTCGCCCGCGGGATCGAGGACGCCGCGATAGTGAACTCCTCCAACGTTTTCGCGACGGGGAACGCAGCGGCCTTGAGGCGGGTGCGGGCGTTGGACGCGCGTACCTGTTCACATCGGAGACGGTCGACATTCTCACGGTGTGCAACCCGGCTGGAACCGAAGCGCTGTTCCGCGTGGCCGGCTGGGACCTGAAAGATCCGCAGCCGGAAGACTGGGCTGTCGAC
>JBOHEL010000395.1:0-4905 GCA_050700995.1 Sciscionella sp.
GTGGAGCCTGATGGCGGCGTTCGTGCTGGTGGCGGTGATCGCGACCGCGATAGCGCCGGCCGCGCTGCTGGTCCGGCAAGCCATGCGGCGGGAAACGCGGCGTAACTTACCCCTGGTCAGAACTGAGGACTCCGCCTAATCTCCTGGTATGGGCGCCGATACCAGCACAGACACGCGCGAGCCCGACTACGACGTCATCGTGGTCGGCTCCGGGTTCGGGGGCAGCGTGGCGGCGCTGCGGCTGACCGAGAAGGGTTACCGGGTCGCGGTGCTCGAGGCTGGGCGGCGCTTCGCCGACGACGAGCTTGCCAAGACCTCGTGGGACGTCCGGAAGTATCTGTGGGCGCCGGAATTCGGCTGCTACGGGGTGCAGCGCATCCATATGCTCAAAGATGTCATGGTGCTGGCGGGCGCCGGGGTCGGCGGAGGTTCGCTGAACTACGCCAACACGCTCTACCGGCCGCTCAAGCCGTTCTACGCCGATCGGCAGTGGGCCCACCTCACCGACTGGGAGTCGGAGCTCGCGCCGCACTACGACCAGGCCTCCCGAATGCTCGGCGTGGTCACCAACCCGACGGTAACGCCATCGGACGAGGTGATGAGGAAGATCGCCGCCGAGATGGGGGTGCCCGAGACCTACCACCACACTCCGGTCGGTGTGTACTTCGGGGAGCCTGGCACTTCAGCCCCCGATCCCTACTTCGGCGGGGCGGGGCCGGAGCGCACCGGATGCACCGAGTGTGGATCGTGCATGACCGGCTGCCGGGTCGGGGCCAAGAACAGCCTGGTGAAGAACTACCTGTACTTGGCTGAGCACAACGGCGCGAAGATCATCCCGATGACGACGGTCACCGCGCTGCGGCCACGGGGCGACGGCGCTTACGAGGTGGACGTCCGCAAGACCGGCAAGCACACGGCCCGCTTCCGCGCCACCCTCACGGCCGGGCACGTGGTGCTCGCGGCAGGCACATGGGGCACGCAGAACCTGCTGCACGCGATGCGCGACTCCGGTGCGCTGCCAAGGCTTTCGGCCCGGTTCGGTGAGCTGACCCGCACCAACTCGGAAGCGATCCTCGGAGCGGCCCGCACCACGGTCGATCCCGATGTCGACTACAGCAGGGGCGTGGCGATCACCTCATCCATCCACCCCGACGGGATCACGCATATCGAGCCGGTCCGCTACGGCAAGGGCAGCAATGCCATGGGGCTGTTGCAGACCGTCGCGACAGACGGCGGTTCCTCGGTGCCGCGCTGGAAGCAGATGCTGAGCTTCATGCTCCGGCACCCGGTGCGGATCGCACAGCTCGTGCAGACCTACCGGTGGAGCGAGCGGACGATGATTCTCCTGGTCATGCAGAGCCTCGACAACTCGCTGACCACCTACACGAAGAAGGGCGCCTTCGGCAGGCGGAGGTACACCTCGCGGCAGGGACACGGCCAGCCGAATCCCACGTTTATCAAGGCGGGTTACGACGCCACGCAGCTCGCCGCGCAGCACATCGGCGGTACTGCGGGCGGTACGTGGGGCGAGGCGTTCGACATCCCGCTCACCGCGCATTTCATCGGAGGCTGCGTCATCGGCGGTGATGTCGGGCATGGTGTCATCGACCCGTACCACCGGGTGTTCAACTATCCTGGTATGTCCATTGTGGATGGCTCGGCGATCAGTGCCAACCTCGGCGTGAACCCGTCGCTGACGATCACGGCGCAGGCAGAGCGGGCGTTCTCCTTCTGGCCCAACAAGGGTGAGCGGGACCCGCGCCCGGAACAGGGCTACCAGCGGATCAACCCGGTTGCCCCGCACTATCCCACTGTGCCCTCCGAAGCCCCCGGTGCGCTGCGCCTACCCATCATCGAAGCGTCCTGACCGCCCTCGAACCACCTTCCACACCCGCAACCCGGTCATGGGCTTGACAGCTCACCGCGCGAGACGATCGGGGAAATAGCGGGCCTTTTTCTCCACGTCTGTGGGCAGGGCGAAGGCGGTGACCTGGCGGTCGGTGTACTCGGTTGTCATCGCCGCGACATCCTCGGTCGGTGAGGTATCGCCTGGCACGTCACCGATGAGCACGCGGCGGGTGAGCAGCCCGGCGGCCGTGCGCAACGCGGAGTGCACGTCGCGGGTGAACACACCGACCGCGGCGTCTGGCGCTACCCGGTTCGCCTCCGCGATCGCGGCGGCGACGTCGTCGACGGCGGATGCCGTGATCGTGCGGCCCTCGGCCTCCCGCTGCGACTGAGACCCGTCCGCCATGATCGTGACGGCTGTGCTCGAATCCACGTCTGGGTCATGCGGTTCGCCGACGCGCAGTGCCGCGACCGCGTCCCGCAGCTTCGGCAGAAATCGCTGGAAGACCGTCTTGTCGACGAATACCCGGTGCGTTGCGTCATCGCCCGCTACCCGTTGCGCGGCAAGCGCCAGATCAGGCCAGTCGGCGCAGATCACGACGGTGGTGGTGTCGTCGGGCCGCAGCACTACATGCCTGCACGCGCCGGCTGCCGCGATCGCCCGCCCTTGCGCGCAGGCACCCGTGAACGAGATCGTCGCCAGCCGCTCGTCGCGGACCAGCTGGATCGTGGCTTCCCCGTCGAGCGGCAGCACCGAGATCGTGCCCGCGGGAAGTCCAGCCCCCGCCACCAGCTCACCCAGCATGAGCGCGCACAGCGGGGCGTGCGGAGGCGGCAAGACGATTGCCGGTGCGCCGACCGCGATGGCAGCTGCGATATCGCGCGCTATCGGGTAAAGCGGGGATGAGCCTGACGCGCAGAGCAGCACAGGCCCGCGCGGGCGCCGTGTCACCAGCGCGGCCGTACCGGTGCCTGCGGCGCTCGGCACGACCGTGGGCCCTGGCCCCAGCCGGGCGGCGGCGTGCAGGGCGGCAACAGCGCGCCTCACCTCTGCGGCGGCTCGCTTGAAGGGGGTACCCCTCTCCGCCGTGATCAGTTCGGTGGCCTCCTCGGCTTGTTCTGCCAGGCCTGCGGCGACGCGCTCGAGCGCCGCTGCGCGCCGTTCGACGGGCAGGCGCCACAACTCCCGCGCAACGTCGGTGGCTGCCGAGACCGCGCGCCCGACTTGCGGCGCGCCGGGTACCCACACCGTCGCGATTTCGGTCCCGTCGTAGGGGTGGTGCACCGGGCGCGTCGACTCACCAGGCTCGGGCCGGGACGCGATCCAGCATTCGTGCGGTGTTACTTCGGTCAAGGGCCCCTCGCTCATACGGCAACGCTATGCGGGCCGGGCGGTGAGCGCGACCGAGGGCCTGGGACCATAACGGCACCCGTAATCAGGAGGTTCGTGTGGTGAGTGAGTCCCCGAGTGGCACAGCCAACCCGGTGCTCGTCGTCGACTTCGGCGCTCAGTACGCTCAGCTGATCGCGAGGCGCATTCGTGAGGCGCAGGTGTACTCCGAAGTCGTTCCGAACACCGCGAGCGTTGCGGACATGATGGCACGCGAACCCGCCGCGATCGTGCTCTCCGGCGGGCCGTCCAGCGTCTACGAACCGGGTGCGCCACAGGTGGACCCCGCGCTGTTCGACGCGGGCGTGCCGGTATTCGGTATCTGCTATGGCTTCCAGGCGATGGCGATGGCCCTTGGCGGTGATGTCGAGCAGACCGGCAGCCGCGAGTACGGGCGCACCGAACTGGCGGTGGGCGGCGCGGGCCTGTTGCACGCGGATCTGCCAGGTCACCATCCGGTGTGGATGAGCCACGGCGACGAGGTGCGTGGGGCTCCCGACGGCTTCACGGTGACCGGGTCGAGCGCGGGTGCTCAGGTCGCCGCGTTCGAGGACACCGGGCGGCGTTTCGCTGGGGTGCAGTACCACCCGGAGGTCGGTCACTCACCGCACGGTCAGGAAGTGCTGCGCCGGTTCCTCCGTGATATCGCCGGTATTCGTCCACAGTGGACCACTGCATCCATTGTGGACGATCAGGTGGCGGCGATCCGCGAGCAGATCGGCGAGGGCCGCGCGATCTGCGCGCTCTCCGGCGGCGTTGACTCCGCGGTCGCGGCTGCGCTGGTGCAGCGAGCCATCGGTGATCGGCTCACGTGTGTGTTCGTCGATCACGGACTGCTGCGCGCGGGCGAGCGCACACAGGTGGAGCGGGACTTCGTGGCGGCGACCGGGGCCAACCTGGTCACCATCGACGTGGCGGCCACCTTCCTGGAGGCGCTGGCAGGGGTGACCGATCCTGAGGTCAAGCGCAAGATCATCGGCCGGGAGTTCATCCATGCGTTCGAGGCCGCTGCGCGCGACCTGCGGGCGCACGGCGAGTACGACTTCCTGGTGCAGGGCACGCTGTATCCAGACGTGGTGGAGTCCGGCGGCGGTACGGGTGCGGCGAACATCAAGAGCCATCACAATGTCGGCGGGCTGCCGGAGGATCTGAGGTTCGCGCTGGTTGAGCCGCTGCGCACGCTGTTCAAGGACGAGGTGCGCAAGGTCGGCTCCGAGCTGGGGCTGCCCGAGACGATCGTGGCGCGTCAGCCTTTCCCTGGACCAGGCCTGGGGATCCGCGTTATCGGGGAGGTCACCGCGGATCGGCTGCAGATCGTGCGGGCGGCGGATGCCATCGCCCGTGAGGAGCTCACCGCGGCCGGGTTGGACCGCGACATCTGGCAGTGCCCTGTAGTGCTGCTGGCCGATGTGCGGTCGGTGGGCGTGCAGGGCGACGGGCGCACCTACGGTCACCCGATCGTGCTGCGGCCGGTGTCAAGCGAGGACGCCATGACTGCCGACTGGACGCGGCTGCCGTATGAGGTGCTTGAGCGGATCTCCACCCGCATCACCAACCAGGTTTCCGAGGTCAACCGGGTAGTGCTGGACGTGACCAGCAAACCCCCCGGCACCATCGAGTGGGAGTAGTGCTGAAAGTGGCTCTTGTTCCCCTCAACGACACAAGAG
>JBOHEL010000396.1:0-4894 GCA_050700995.1 Sciscionella sp.
CACCGAGCCCTAGCCGACACCACAGGCTGCGCTAGCCGGAGTACAGCCTCGCGACCGAGATGCCGGGTGCGCTCACGGCATCACGCCGACGGCGCGAGAACCCCTTCGGCGGAGGTGAACACGACGACGACGTTCTGGCCGCCGAAACCGAAGGCGTTGGCCAGCGCGGTGCGCACCGGCATGCTGCGCGCCACCTTGGGTACATAGTCCAGGTCACACGCGGGATCGGGCGTGTCCAGGTTGATCGTGGGCGGCACGACGCCGTGGCGGATCGCCAAGGCACATACCATCGCGCCGAGCGCACCCGCCGCGCCGATCATGTGCCCGACCATCGACTTCGGGCTGCTCACCGCCACCTCGTCAGCGGCGGCACCGAGAGCGGCCCGGATCGCCGCGGTTTCGGTGCGGTCGTTGGCTAAGGTCGCCGTGCCGTGCGCGCAGATGTAGTCGACGTCCACGGGTGCGACCGCGGCACGGCGCAACGCCTGCGTGATCGCGGCGGTCGCGTACGTGCCGTCCGGATGCGGCGCGCTGACGTGGTGGGCATCGGCGGTCAGCGCGCCGCCTGCCACCGCAGCATACGGGATGGCACCGCGACGGGCGGCGTGTTCCGAGGACTCCAGCACGGCCAGTACCGCGCCCTCACCGAACACGAAACCATCCCGATCCGCGTCGAATGGCCTGCTCGCGGCCTCGGGATCGTCATTGCGTTTCGACAGTGCCCCCATCGGGATCAGTCCCTCGAACATCACCGGCGTGATCCCGGCATCCGTTCCCCCGCACACCACGACGTCCGCCTCATCGGAGAGGATCAATCGCCGCGCCTGCAGCAAGGCGTAGCTGCCACTCGCACAGGCCAGCGCACTCGCATTCACCGGGCCGTGCGCGCCCAAGTCGATGGCCACCTCGCATGCAGGCATGTTGGTCAGTGAAGAGGAGACGAAATACGGGCTCAACCGGCCCGCATCGACGTCGAGCATGCGGCGGGTAGCGGCCTCCACCGTGTCGAACCCCGCGACCGCCGCGTTCACCACGACACCCACCCTGTCCGCGTTGCCGTCGTCGACGACCAGCCCGGCGTCGGCGACGGCCTCCCGCGCCGCCGCCACGGCGAACTGGGAGAAACGCGCCGACCGCCGCAGCCGCTTACCCTGCAGAACTGACGCGGGGTCGAACCCATCGACCTCGGCTGCGATGCGCACGGCGAGATTCTCGGCGTCGAACGCGGTGATCGGTCCGACGCCGGACGCCCCCGCGACCAACCGCCGCCACGTCGTAGGGCGGTCATTACCAACCGGGCTGATCGCGCCAAAACCCGTAAGCACCACGTGGCTAGCCACAGACACTCTCCCGATACCGGGTCCGGCACCCGAGCCAGATCCCCTCGGTCCTGCAAGCGAAGGCGGCCGAAGCCGCCAACGATCGACCCTACGCCGGCACGCCGGACACCACCGCCGACGATGTGTCGCGCCGTTATCCACGAAGCACAGGACACTAGTTGCCTACCGCAACTACCATATGCGGATTTGTACGAGGCAGTGAAGGACAATCGGATGTGCCACCGCCGGACGCCACACCAAGACCCCATCCGACGTCGCGATCCAGCGCACCCGCGTCCGGTGCTGGCACCGCATGCGACTCGCGACCGGCTCCGCACGATGCCACGCAGGCGTCCGCGCCGAGTTGGCTGCCCGCACCGACCGAGGGGCGGATCTTCACGACCACCCGTATCGTGCGCGGCACCGAGATCACCCCTGCCGGGCGACTGCGACTCGACACGATCGCCCGGTACCTGCAGGACGTCGCCGAGGACAACAGCACCGACACCGGCTGAGCACCACCGATGTGCTGGCTGCTACGCCGCTGCGCGGTGTGCATCCGCGTCTACCGTTCGATGAGACGTGACGTCTTGTCGCGGTCATCGGCTCACCGCCTCGCGGTGGTCGGGTTGAGTCAGAGACTCTTCCCGAGGCGGTCTCTTCGCGCGGAGGGCTCCGCGTCTGGCAAGGTTTCCTTCGGGCTGCGCACGGTCCGTGGAGGCCGCAAGTGCGGCCAGGTCGATCGCGGCGTTCACATCCCGATCCAGGACGATGCCGCACTCCAGGCAGACGTAGGTGCGTTCAGAAAGGGCGAGCTCGGTCGTCGAGCACGCGCTGCGCTAGCCCGAGAGGTTTCGGTCCTCGTCGGGGCCGCTCGCGCCGGATCGCTCGTCACGGTCGGCCCACTCCAGTAGCCCCCGCAGCGAGAACGCGGCGGCGTCCATGCCGGCATGCAAGTCCCCCAGTTCGGCGAACCTGCGCGGCACCGTCGCGATGGTGAGATCCCTCGGGTCGACGTCGTCGATCTCCTCCCATGTGATGGGTGTGGACACCGTCGCCTCGGGCACGCCACGCACGGAGTACGCGCTGGCGATCGTATGATCACGGGCATTCTGGTTGTAGTCGACGAACAGCGCGCGCGGGTCGCGCTCCTTGCGCCACCAGGTGGTCGTCACGTCGTCCGGCACGCGGCGTTCGATTTCGCGTGCGAAGGCCAGCGCTGCCCGCCGCACATCGCCGAACCCGTACTCCGGCTCGATGCGGACATACACGTGCATGCCACTGCCGCCGGAAGTTTTCGGCCATCCGGTGGCGCCCAATTCGTCGAGCACCTCGCGCACAACGCGCGCGACCCTGCGCACCGTCTGGAAAGGACACCGCGGCATCGGGTCCAGATCAATCCGCCATTCGTCAGGGCGCTCAGTGTCTGCTCGGCGCGAGTTCCACGGGTGAAACTCCACAGTGGACATCTGCACCGCCCAGATCACGTCCGCGAGCTTGGTCACGCACAGCTCGTCCGCATGCCTGCCGTAGCGTGGGAAGTTCACCCGCACCGTCTCCAGCCACGGTGGCGCGCCGTGCGGGAGGCGCTTCTGATGCACCTTCTCGCCGGTGACGCCCTCCGGGAAGCGGTGCATCATGCACGGCCTCTCACGCAGCGCTCGAACGATGCCGCCGCCCACACTGAGGTAGTAGCGAGCCAGGTCGAGCTTGGTCGCGCCACTCGCCGGGAAGTACACGCGGTCGGGGCTGGACAGCCGCACCGTGTGGTCCCCGACATCCAGTTCCAACGCTGGGGCCTTGCTCCTACCATTCGCCATGGGTAGCCAGGGGCGCAGGGACCGTACAACGGCCCGTTCCCCATCCCTTTCGATGCGGATCCTAACATCGTTCGGCCCTGCGTCTGACACCTCACAGACCATCCGGAGCATGATGTCCAAACGACGACAATGCATCGAATCTCATGGTTTCGCTTATACTTGGCCGATGTTGGATTCCCGGCACATCAGGATGTTCCACGAGGTGGTGCGCTCGGGCTCGTACTCCGCAGCGGCGCGCACCCTCGGTTACACCCAACCGGCCATCAGCCAGCAGATGCGAGCACTGGAACGCAATGTCGGCACGCCACTGTTCACCCGCGCCGGTCGCAGCCTGCGACTGACCGAGGCCGGTGAGTTGCTCGCGCGGCACGCCGTCGGGATCCTCGACGATCTGAAGGCCGCGCAAGAGCAGGTGGCGGCGATCAAGCACCTGACGGCGGGCCGGGTACGGGTGTGCACGTTCCCAAGTGCCAGCGCGACTATCGTCGCCGCGGCGATGACACACCTCAATGCCGTCAACCCCGGCATCCGTGTCCAGCTGCAGGAGGCCGAACCTCCGGAATCGCTGGCGCTGCTGCAGGCTGGGGAATGCGACATCACACTGGCGTTCAGCTACGGCGAAGCGCCTGAGTTCGTGCGTGATCACCTGTCGGTGACACCGTTGCTGGACGATGAGATGGCCGTGGTGCTCCCGAAGAGCCATCCGCTGGCTCGGAGGCGAACCCTCGCGCTCAGCGAGTTGGCCGGGGAGGTCTGGATTGCCGGGTGTCCTCGCTGCCGGGCGACCTTCGTCGACGCCTGTACGGCCGCCGGGTTCACGCCCGACATCGCCGTCACCACCGATGACAACCTGGCGATGCAGAGTCTGGTCGTGGCAGGCACCGGGGTGGCCGTAATGCCGAGCCTTGTGCTCTCGTTCCTGCGGCACCCGCGGTTGGTCGCCCGGCCGCTACGTCCGGCGGCGCACCGCGCGGTGGCCGCCTACACCCTGACCGACTACCTGCGCATACCCGCCATCGCCCTGATGCTCGACGCGCTGCGGCATGTCTCAAGCCAGCTGCAACCAGGGCACTCCGGGCGTCTCGGCCTGCCTGCGCACAAGTAGTTGCTTGGGCATCACCAAGGAATATCGTACTGACGATGTGGGATAGGCCTGCGCGCGTCGGTGCTGGGCTGGCCCATCGTGTCAGCTTTCCGGTACCAGGGCGATAACGTCGATCTCCACGAGAATGTTCGCGAGGTTTGAACCGACCGTGGTGCGCACCGGGTAAGGCGCGGAAACAAACTTCTCATAGGTGGCGTTGAATCCGGAAAAATCGCGAAGCAGCTCCTGCAGGTGCACGGTGGCCCGCACGACGTGGGAGAAGCCCAGTCCGTGTGCGCCAAGCACACCCTGCAGGTCCCGCGTCACCTGGGCGGTCTGCTCCTCGATGCTCTCGCCCACGACGGCGCCGGTGGCCGGATCCTGCGGGCCGAGGCCCGCTGTGAACAACATTCCCCCTGCGACAATTCCCTGCGAGTAGGCGCCCGCCGGTTTGGACGCGTTCTCGGTTGTACTGTGCCGGTAGATACTAATCCGACCAAAAGTAAGTCAACACCGCTGGTAGAGCCATGATCGGCGTCGACCTACTTTTAAGCTCCTTAGTAACCTGAATTTGAGACATTTCTTCCTCCTGCGTTGCCGGGTTTCAGCGGACGACATCGTCCGGCGCATCGAGCATGGCGAGTTCGTCTCGGCGGGGTAGCCCCTCCCAG
>JBOHEL010000397.1:0-4880 GCA_050700995.1 Sciscionella sp.
AGCAGGTCCAGGACCAGCTTGACGCCCTGCCGCCGGCCGGACTGGAGGCCTGGCACGAACTGCGCGCCACCCTGGAACTCGCACCTGGCGACGGCCGGTCGCTGTTTGCCGCGGTCCCGGACGGACTGCGGACGTTCGTGTTCGGCGCGGATGGCGAGGGTCTGGCCTACTACTTGACAGTGGTTTGGCTAACGCGGCCGCGCCGTTTCCGGCGCACCGCTACATTGCGTCAGTGACTGAACACCAGCATTCGAACGTCGTTGATGAAGAACACCACAATTATTGCCGTAAGGAAGAGCGCCGCCAGCAAGTACTTCCGGCGATGCGGATGCCGGTCACGGAACAGCCGCCGGATTGCAACAACGATGGACGTGACGCCAGCGAGATCGAGAACCAGCAGGGCGGCGAGCACAGACCCGGTCGCGACGCCACGTCGCACACCAACGAGCGCAGTGGCAATTAACGGCAACAAGAAGGGAAGAACAACGTACCGGGCGATGCAGCGAAGCCCGATAAACACCAGGGGCAGGTTGATACGTCGCTGGTGAGCTACGAGGGCAGCCCACTCCTCCGTGTCAGTGCGTGTCGCGCGTGGATCGGAGGGTACTGGGTGCGGATCCATCGTCTCTCCCGTAGCCGGACTTCTCAAATTTTATGCCGTGCCACGCTCACCCAGGCAGGCGGGACCCCGCAGATGAGGCAGATGACGGCGAGCCGGTGCGCGTCGAGGTCACCGCCGGCGAATGGCGGTGGAACCCGCGAACACCACGGTGCTCGTCGCCCTGGCCGATACCGGCGATGCCTCGGCACTATGCGCCTGCCCGCACGTCAACTTCCACACCAGCCCGAACCACGCCCAGGCCTACCTGGCCCACCACCCTGAGCTCACCGGCGAGTTTCTCCTCGCCCAGCACCCCGCGATCGAGTATGAGCGCGGCATCGGTGGTCGGGCAGCTGATTCCTGCCTTCCTGATCGCCACGATCGGCTACGTGATCGTGGTCAAGATGCTGGGCGAGCGGATGCTGGCTCGGGCGCCGTCTAAGGCGGCGACTAGCGGGGAGAGGGACCCCCTGTCCTAAACAGAGATCAGGACCAATTCGGCGTGCCCACTTGACAAACCAGTCCTACGTATCAGCCATGGCCCATGGATGTGTGGCAGGTGCAGATGGTCGCCCCTAGTGCCGATGAAGCACGAAAGCTCGCAGGTTCAGCGGTCGAGGCGAAGCTCGCCGCCGGGGCTCAACTGAGCGGTCCCGTGATCTCTGTGTTCTGGCATCACGGCGAGTACGGCACTGGCGAAGAGTGGCAGGTGCTGCTGAAGACGACCGAGGCGCAGTACCCTGCCCTCGAACGCCACCTCGTTGAGCACCACGAGTGGACGAATCCGGAGATCACTGCTGCCCCGTTCGCCGCCGGCCTTGCTCCCTATCTAGATTGGGTCCGTCGTACCGCGGGCTAGGACGCCTTCCACGTTTGGCAGGTGGCTGTACTCGCCGAGTCGATCACGAACGCGCGCGATGCGTTGGTGCGGTCGCACTGAGCCGACCATCTCCGCGAGGTCCATGGCCTGCGCAGTGACGGCCGCGGCCTGCTCGGGCTCACCCGCGTCGATAGGGCCGTGTTCCCAGATGATGGTGACGGACCCAACGAGGCGCCGCCGACCGTGCCAGTGCCTGCTTGAAACCGGGGCGAACTGCAACCCGAACCTGCACCCTGCATGCAGAACGCCGAACACGAGGTGATCACGTGTCCGGCGCTCTGCCTGGTCAGACCGCGGAGGATACGGGATTTGAACCCGTGAGGGTGTTACCCCAACACGATTTCCAATCGTGCGCCTTAGGCCGCTCGGCCAATCCTCCGCCGGAAAGTGTATCGGAGAGGTTCCCCACCCCGACTCAATGCCCCCGACCTCTGTCGACGGGCGCTCCCATGGTGAGAACTCGCACCTCAGCACCCGTGAGCACTTTGCCGGGCTACCGCACCACAAAGTGCTCACGGGGTATTACCCGCGGCGAGGGAAGCGCCTAGATTCTGTGGTGATGGAGATGCTGTTGCCCCGCTACGGCGCGGGGGCCCTTGCCGATGTCGGCCCTTCGCTGCTGGCCAGCCTGGGAGTCGGTGGTGCGGTCGACACGCTGCGGCTCGGCGAGGCACGCGGCGTGTGCCTGCTGCTCGTCGACGGGTTGGGCTGGCGGTTGCTGCGCGCACACGGCGAGGAGGCACCCTTCCTCAGCTCGCTTGCCAAGGGCAGCGAGCCGATCACGGCGGGGTTCCCCGCGACAACGGCCACCAGCATCGCCGCCATCGGGACCGGGTTACCCGCGGGCAGGCACGGGATCGTGGGCTACACCTTCGCCACCGGCGACGGTGAGTTGCTCAACGCGCTGAGTTGGCGCTCGCACGGCGAGCGTCCGCAGGTCGACCTGCGCGAGCGATTCGTGCCGGAGCAGGCGCAGCCACTGCCTACGGTGTGGCAGCGCGCCGTCGACGCTGGGGTGCGCGTCGTGCACGCAGTACCGCACGACCTGGCCGAGTCGGGCCTGACAAGGGCTGTCATGCGTGGCGGTGACCCGCACGGCGTGCATGCGCTCGGCGATCTGGCCAGCACCGCCGTGACGGCGATGACCGGAGGCGGCCGCTCGCTTTGCTACGCCTATCACGCAGATCTTGATCTGCTTGGCCACGTGTACGGGCCTGGTTCGTTTCCGTGGCGGTTGCAACTCGCACACATCGACCGGCTCGCCACGGCGATCGCCGAAGGCCTGCCATCGGACTGCCTGCTGGTGGTCACGGCCGATCACGGCATGGTGATGGCCTCGGAGCACGGTCGCGTCGACGCCGACACCGAACCAGCCCTGCGGGAGGGCATTCGCTTGCTGGGAGGCGAAGCGCGGGTGCGCTACGTCTACACCGAGAACGGCGCGACCGCGGACGTGCTCGCCGCCTGGCGGGAGGTACTCGGTGACCGGGCGTGGATCGTCACCCGCGACGAGGCGGTGGCAACCGGCTGGTTCGGCCCGGTGGTCGATGACCGGGTCCGCGAGCGCATCGGGGATCTGGTGGTGGCTGCCCGCGCAGGCACCACGGTCGTGCGCACGGTCACCGAGCGCCGGTTGAGTAGGATGCTGGGCCATCACGGGTCCCTGACCGAGGACGAGCAACTGGTCCCGCTGCTCACCGTCTGGGGAGACTAGCGGTGCGGACGAGAATGGGCCCGCACCCCATCGGGTGCGGGCCCATCGCCTCAACGCTCAGACGGTGCGAACGCCCTGGGCCTGCGGGCCCTTCTGGCCTTGACCGATCTCGAACTCGACGCGCTGGCCCTCGTCAAGAGACTTGAAGCCATTGCCCTGGATCTCCGAGTAGTGCACGAACACGTCTGGTCCGCCGCCATCCTGCTCGATGAACCCGTAGCCCTTCTCACTGTTAAACCACTTCACACTGCCCTGCGCCATACTACTAACTCCTCGTAACACTGAGCTAGGCCCTCACAGCGAGGTCCCGGTCTCAGACCGCAATCCTGCCATCTTAATCCGATTTTCGCGCCCCCTCCCCGCAAAACTCCTGTTCAGCAGGGCTATTTAGGGCCGGGAGGAGCACCCGACACACCTAGTGTGGTGCCCACACGGTGCAGGATTGCCTCATGAAAGGTGATGAGGGTTACCTGCTCGCCAACCGGCAGGTGGAGGCAGGGACGCGTTCGGTGCCCTGTTGCGAGCTCGATCAGGGGATCGAGAGGTTCGCGGCCGCCGTGGTGAGCTGGCGCAGCAGGTCGACCAGCTTGGTGATGGACAGTTGCTCGCGCCACTCGCGTGTGACCGCTCGCAGCCGGATCTCACTCTCGCCGACTTCCACGGCTGTCAGTCGAAGCTCTCTTGGCAGTTCCGGCACTCCGATCCTGATCGGGGGCAGCGCGCGAACCACCCTGAACCGGCGCCCCGCGATGACCAGCGCACGCGGCCGCAGCTGAATCACCGATCCGGCGGCCTGCGGCGTGACTTCCAGGTGCCCGCAGCGGGGCAGCCGGGACCACCGCAGCCGCATGGCGCCCGGCTCGGCCCCGCACTCGTCGACGTCGAGGAGTACACCCGGCCGGATCAACCGCATCTGATCGCGCGCGAACTCCGAGCCGACGGTGACTTCGACCTCCAACGGTGCTGCGATCAGTGTCAGCGACGGCCGTAGTGTCACATTTCGCCCTGCCACCACGAACCTGCGCGCAACCAGCGCACCCCAGCGCACGTCCTCGGCCACCAGGCGGATGTCATCGAGATCGCCGCGCGCGACTCGCAGCGGGTCGAGCCTGGTGTCGATCGCGAGCACATTCATCGCGATCTCGGCGTCGCCTGAGCGCACCGTCACCCGGTGCCCGACCATCTTGTCGTGGGCGGCGCGCACGATGGCCTGCACGACCCCAGCAGGGGTAGGCGTGACGGCTGGCAGGGCCGCTGCCCGCAGCAGCGTTTCGACATCCGTCAGATCGGGCAACCGCACCCGGTTCCCGAAGGGCCATGGCAGGCTCACCCGCTCAGTATGCGGTGCCCGTAGCTGGGGGTTCCCAGCGGCGTGGCGACTACGGTGGCCTGATGGACGTACTGAGGACTCCGCAAGACCGCTTCGCCGCATTGCCCGGATTCGACCTTGAGCCGCACTACGCGCAGGTCACCGACCCCGATGGCGGCACACTGCGGATGGCCTACGTCGAGGCCGGGCCCGCTGACGGCCGCCCGGTGTTGCTGCTGCACGGGGAACCGAGCTGGTCATTCCTGTATCGCTCGATGCTGCCGGTGCTCGCGGCGGCAGGCCTGCGGGCGATCGCCCCCGATATGGTGGGTTTCGGCCGTTCGGACAAACCCACCGCGATCGCCGACCACAGTTA
>JBOHEL010000398.1:0-4876 GCA_050700995.1 Sciscionella sp.
CGAGCGGCCCGGCCGTCCGCGACGGGAACCACGTACATCCGCTTCATCTCGGCGTCCTGCTCACCGTGCGCCCGCCAACCGCCGCAGGCGGCCGCGGCGCCGTCGAGGTAGCCGAGCAGGAACAGCCCTCGCGGCGGCACGAACTCGGCGGGATCGACGGGGGTGTCGTCCTGCCCCCCGTAGCGCCGCACATACTCCTGTTGCACCTCGGCGACCAGCTTGGCGGCATCGGGATGGTCGTAGGCGGCGATCTGCGTCAGAAAACTCGGCACCACAGCACCGTATCCCGACCATAACGGCATATGGTGCCGCCTAGTGGCGGAAGTGCTCCCAGCCACCCGGACCGCCGTAGGTCTCACCGTCGACGGTGACACCGTGGCCCTCGCCCGCGGTGCCGATCGCCCGCCAGCCTTCCGGGAGCGCCACCTCGGCCGGGAAGGTCGCGGCGAGCGCATGGTCCTCACCGCCGGTCAGCACCCAGTGCAACGCGTCGGCCCCCAGCGCTGAGCCGACCTCTCGCAACCTCGGCGCGACCTCGAGCTGATCGGTCCGCACGTCCAGCCGGACGCCGGAGGCAGCCGCGACATGGCCCAGATCAGCGAGCAATCCGTCGGAGATATCGATCAGTGATGTCGCACCGGCGTCGGCGGCCTGCGGGCCCGCTCGGTAGGGCGGCTCCGGACAGCGGTGCGCACCCACCACGCTGACCGGGGAGCGGAACCCGCGTCCCAGCACCACCAGGCCCGCGGCTGACCACCCCAGCCGCCCCGCGATCGCGACCACATCGCCGGGCCGGGCACCCGCCCTTGTCATCGGCCGCCTGCCCTCAAGGTCACCAAGGGCAGTGATGGAAATCACCAGCTGCCGCGCGGTAACCAGATCCCCGCCGACCAGTCCAGCGCCCGCTGCCGAAGCTTCCGTCCACATGCCCGAGGACAGCTCGTCCAGCAGCGCGGCCGGAGTGTCCGCCGGGCAGGCAAGCCCGACGAGCACCGCCGTCGGCCGTGCTCCCATCGCGGCGATGTCCGCGAGGTTCACCGCCACCGCCTTGCGGCCGATCAGCTCGGGAGATGACCAGTCGAGCCGGAAGTGCACGTCGAGGACCAGCACATCGGTGGTCGCCACGACCCTGCCGTCCGATGCCGCGACCACGGCAGCGTCATCACCGGGACCGAGCAGCGTGCTCGCGGGTTGCCTGCGCCCTTCGGTGACCCGCCGGATGATGCCGAACTCGCCGACGTCGGCGACCGTACTGCCCACCTCACCCCGGTCTGCTGGTGGTTGTGGATGCACCGCTGCCTCCATTTCTGAGCTTTCGGATCTCCAAGTGATCGTCAAGTGCGGTACGTTCCTAGCTGCTTGACCTTTCTATAGCTCGCCGACCCGTACACACGAAAGGGCGCGCCGTGGTCCACGCATACATCCTGATTCAGACCGAGGTCGGTAAGGCGGCAGCGGTAGCGGCACATATCGCTGATATCCCAGGTGTCACCACCGCGGAGGACGTCACTGGCCCGTACGACGTCATCGTCCGCGCCGAAGCGGGCGACGTTGACACCCTCGGCCAGCTCGTCGTGGCCAAGGTCCAGAACGTCGACGGCATCACCCGGACGCTGACCTGCCCAGTGGTCAAGCTCTGAGGCGTGCTGTAGTAGGGGGGTGCCAGCCCGCTCCGCCGAGATGCCCCGCCCGCTGAAAGTACTGGTAGTCCTGCTGGCAGCGGTGCTCGTCGCGGGCGTCGTGGTGGTGAGCATCGTCATGAGGTCCTGGCAGGACTCCGGGAACGGCGACAGCTCCCCGTATGCCATGGTGCCGGTGGAAGCGCCGCAGGCAGGTTCCCACGACTGCACCACGCTGATCGGCGCGCTACCCGAGAGCATCGTCAACGGTAAGCGCACGCTGCATCAGCGGGCCATCGCGAAACCCGCGCCCGCCGCGTCGGCTGCTTGGGGCGACGGCTCGCAGCCGGTCGTGCTGCGCTGCGGGCTTCCCCGACCGCAACAGCTGACACCGACGACGGACCTCGTCGAGGTTTCCGGGGTGCGCTGGCTGGAAATCACCGACAAGGCGGCAGGCGGCGACTCGGTGACCGCATACGCGGTCGACCGCCCTGTGTATGTCGCGCTCACGATGCCTTCCGACGCCGGAACCGGCCCGCTGCAAGACGTCTCGGCTGCGGTGTCCCACGCTCTCCCCGCCGTACCCGTCCGCCCGGTAGGTAGCTGAAAGTGGCTCTTGTTCCCAAGAGTGGGATGAACGTGGCTCTTGTGTCGCTCAAGTACACAAGAGCCACGTTCAGCGGAGGCCGGTGCCTCTGGCCAGCGCGGTGTCGACAAGGATCGACAGGAGCGCCGGGTAGTCCACGCCGGTGACCGCCCACATCTTGGGGTAAGCCGAGGTCGCGGTGAACCCTGGCATCGTGTTCACCTCGTTGATCGTCAGGGAGCCGTGCTGGCCGACGAAAAAGTCCACCCGCGCCAGCCCCTGGCAGTCCAGCGCGCGGAACGCACGCACCGCCGCCGCGCGCAGCCGGGTCGTGACTTCGTCGTCCAGCTTCGCCGGGATGTCGAGCTCTGCGCTCTCATCGAGGTACTTGGTCTCGAAGTCGTACCACCCGGCGCCACCTTCGGAGATCCTTATCTGCGCGGGCAGCGACGCCTCAACGCGACCGTCAGGGAACTCCAGCACGCCGCACTCCACCTCGCGGCCGTGCTCAGCGGCCTCGATCAGCACCTTCGGGTCGATCTCGCGGGCGGTGGTGATCGCGGCATCAAGGTCGGTCCAATCGACGACCCGAGTGATCCCGCTCGATGATCCGGCGCGGCACGGTTTCACGAAGACGGGCAGGCCGAGGCGCTCCCGCTGGGTTTCGTCCAGCGTGACGGCCGAGCGCGGCAGCTCGTGGTAGGTCCCGACACGCAGACCCTCCGCGGCGAGCAGCTTCTTGGTATACGCCTTGTCCATCGCCACCGCGCTGGCAAGCACACCCGCGCCGACGTAGGGCAGGCCGGCGAGTTCGAGCAAGCCCTGAATGGTGCCGTCCTCCCCGTATGCGCCGTGCAGCACAGGGAACAGCACGTCAACACCTGCGAGGATCTCGCCTGCCCGCTCCGGCTCCAGTATCACCAGGCCAGCCGATGTCGGGTCGGCAGGCAGCGCCAGTGCGGTGCCACCGGTGACCGACGGCAGTTGCCGGTCGTGGATTGCCAGCGCGTCGGACTCGGCCGAGCCGAGCACCCATCCGCCCTCCCGCGTGATACCGATGGGCAGGATCTCAAACCGATTGGTGTCCAGGTGGGACAGCACGCTTCCGGCGGACACGCAGGAGACGGCATGCTCGGTGCTGCGGCCGCCGAAAACGACCGCAACGCGGATCTTGCGGTGCGTCATGGAGCCAGACCCTACCCGGCGGATGGGCCGTGCGACCCGCTGCCGTATACCTCCGCCAGCAGGCGCACCAACACCGGCAGCGCGGTTTCCAGCTCCGACCTTGCACATGCGGTATAGCCGAGGGCGATGCCGTGCCAGCGCGAGCGGCCCGCGTGGTGGCGCGCCAGCCCGTCCAGGCGTAGGCCCTCGGCGGCGGCCGCCGACACCAGCGCGCGCTCGGCAGCCGCCGAGGGCAGCGGAACCGTCACGTGCGCGCCCGCGTCGTCGCCCAGCACAGAGGCACCTACTCCGGAGAGCGCCGCGACCACCTGCTCCCGCCGCTCCGACAGCTCGCGACGCACCCTGCGGAGGTGACGTGCCAGGTCGCCGTGCCGGGCCAGCGCCACGAGCACCCGTTGCCCCGCGGCGGCGGGTCCGGTACCTGTGCGTTCGCGATGAGCCAGCACAGCCGCAGCGACTCTCGGCGGCGCCACCATCCAACCGACACCCAGCGTGCTCGTCACGATCTTGCTGGTGGTACCGAGATGGACCACCACATCCGGTGCGAGCGCGGCAAGCAGCGGCAGCGGCGCCACGTCGTAGCGCAGTTCACCGTCGTAGTCGTCCTCGACCAGCAGGATCCCCCTCCTCCTCGCGAGCTCGACCAGCCGCACCCTGCGGTCGGCCGCCATCCGGCCGCCGAGCGGGTATTGGTGCGCCGGAGAGCAATACACCGCCCGAATCCCGGTGGGCAGCGCATCGACGAGCAGCCCGTTGGCATCCACTTCCGCGGGCAACACCCGCACCCCTGCGGCGCGGAACGCCTCCACCGCCCGCTGATACCCAGGGTCCTCAACGGCGACCGCGTCACCAGGGCGGAGTGCGGCGACCGCGAGCTCGGTGACCGCAGCGGTGGTGCCCCCGGTGGCCAGCACAGCCTCCTCTCCGCTTGGCAGGCCGCGATGTCGCAGCAGGTGCTCGGCAATCACCAACCGGTACTCCGCGAGCCCAGCACGTTGCGGTCGCAGCAGCGGCGGTGCGTCCGCTGCGGCGCGCCATGCCCTGCGCCACGCCGCCCGGTCGATACCGCCAAGCCATGGCGCGCCAGGAGCCATGTCGATGGTGTCAGGCAGGTCTGCTGACGGCCCGCGCCGCGTGCCATCGGCGCCGGCGGCCGCCTCGGGTGGTGTGGTGGTGAGATAGGTGCCGGAACCGTGCTTTCCGCCGATCCAGCCCTCGGCGTGCAGCTGCTCGTAGGCCGCGGCGGTCACTGTGCGGCTGACCTGCAGTTGACGTGCCAATTCTCGGGTGGAACGCAGCCGGTCGCCGGTGCGCAGCTGCCCGGCGACGGCGGCAGCGCGCAGTGCGTCGGCAAGCTGTACCGCGAGCGGCGCTTGGCTGGCGCGGTCCAGTTCGATCGGCAGGTCTACCGGGTCCGATGACATAAGTGGCCTTCGAAGTCTACTCGCGACTGGATATTACAAGATGCCACATTAGCGGTCATGCT
>JBOHEL010000399.1:0-4856 GCA_050700995.1 Sciscionella sp.
CTGCTCAACCCGGAACGCGCCCACCCTGAGGCCCTGGCCGCGCTGCGACGGTCGGGTGGCAGGGTGGCTGCCTGCCACGAGGTCGCGGTCGGGGAAGCGGACGTGGTGCTGGACGGCATCGTGGGGCTCTCCGCGCGGGGGCCCTTACGGCAGCACGCCGCGGCGTTGGTCGAGCGCATCACCGCTCCTGTGCTCGCCGTCGACCTGCCGAGCGGGGTCGATCCTGACACCGGAGTCGTCGACGGGCCCGCTGTCCGCGCCCGAGAGACGGTGACGTTCGGCGGCCGCAAGCCGGGACTGGTGCTCGGCGAGGGGGCTGTGCGGTCGGGTCGGGTGCATGTGGTCGACATCGGACTTGACTTGCCCGCGCCCGACCTGAACATGTTGCAAGCCGCCGATGTCGGGAAGTACTGGCCGGTGCCGGGGCCGGATTCCGATAAGTACTCCCAAGGTGTGCTTGGCGTGGCTGCGGGTTCGGCAAGGTATCCGGGGGCGGCGGTGCTTTCCACCGGTGGTGCGGTGCTGGCCACGTCCGGCATGGTGCGGTTCGCCGGACCAGCGGCGGAGGCGGTGCTGGCGCGCTGGCCGGAGGTGATCGCGACCGGTACGGTGGCGGATGTCGGGCGGGTACAGGGGTGGATGGTGGGTCCTGGCCTCGGTACCGGCGATGCCGCGCGTGAGGTGTTGACCCGGTTGCTCGATACCGGCGTGCCGGTGTGTCTTGACGCCGACGCGCTCACGGTGCTCGCACGATTTCCGCAGGTGCTGGACGCGCGACAGCCGGGGACACCGTTGGTGCTTACGCCGCATGCCGGTGAGTTCGCGAGGCTGGCAGGCGAGGTCGGTGCCGACCGGGTCGCGGCGGCGCGAGCGGCGGCCCGTCGGTTCGACGCGGTGCTACTGCTCAAGGGTCACACGACGGTGGTGGCCGCACCCGACGGGCGGGTGCTGGTGAACCCTCGCCGGTCGGCGTGGCCTGCTACCGCGGGCTCGGGAGACGTGCTCTCCGGGATTCTCGGCGCCCTGCTGGCGTGCGGTCTCGACCCGTGGCTGGCGGCGGGGTGTGCGGCGTACGTCCATTCGCTGGCCGCTGATCTCGCCGCCGGCGGCGCCCCGGCTCCGGCCTCCCGGATCCTCGAAGGTATCCCCGCAGCCATCCGTACCGTCCGTTTGTGCTGAAAGTGGCTCTTCTTCCAAAGAGCGACACGAAAGCCACGTTCAGGACGCTCAACTACACAAGAGCCACTTTCAGCATCCTCTGGGGTGGTGTGGAAGCATTGCCAGCCGTTATGCCTGCTGAAACTCCGCCGCGAGCCGAGGTGATCGTCGACCTCGACGCGATCCGGCACAACGTGGCGTTGCTCGCGGCGCGTGCCCACGGCTCCGGCGCCGAGACGATGATTGTGGTCAAGGCGGACGGTTACGGTCATGGTGCCGTGCCGGTCGCGGCCGCCGCCCTCGCCTCCGGTGCGACCTGGCTCGGCGCCTGCTCCGTGGCGGAGGCGCTGGTGTTGCGGGAAGCCGGTATCGGCTCGCGGATCTTCGCCTGGCTCGACGTGCCGGGAACCGATTTCGTACCAGCGGTCGCTGCCGACGTCGACCTCGGTGCGTCGACGCCCGCGGAACTGGCCGCGGTCACCTCGGCCGCCAGCGCGGCGGGAATAACCGCGCGGGTACATCTCAAGATCGACACCGGTCTCAGCCGTAACGGCTGCCCTGCAAGCAAGTGGCCACAGCTGATGGCGCTGGCAGCGCAGGCGGAGCGCGCCGGTCTCATAGAGGTGATCGCCGTCTGGTCGCATCTGGCGCGCGCGGATGAGCCAGGTCACCCGTCGATCGACATGCAGGCCGCCAGGTTCGCCACCGCCTACCAGCAGGCCAGAGCCGCCGGACTCCGCCCGATCCGGCACCTGGCGAACTCGGCAGCGACCCTGACGCGTCCCGATCTGCACTTCGAGTTGGTGCGGCCAGGCATCGCCGGTTATGGGCTCAACCCGGTAGCGACCGCGGATGATCTGCGGCCCGCCATGACATTCCGTTCCACCGTCGTCTCCACCAAGCGCATCGCGGCGGGAGAGTCGGTGTCCTACGGGCACATCTGGACCGCGCGGGCCGACACCACGCTCGCGCTGGTGCCGGTGGGGTACGCCGACGGCGTACCGCGCACGCTGTCCGGAAGGATGGCGGTGCACCTGGCGGGCAGGCGACGCCCAGTGGTCGGCAGGGTGTGCATGGATCAACTGATGGTGGACTGCGGTGACGATGCTGTGCGGGCAGGCGAGGCTGTCGTGCTGTTCGGCGACGGGATGCATGGCGAACCGACGGCGCGGGAATGGGCGCAGACCCTTGGCACGATCGACTACGAGATCGTGACGGGCATGTACCGGCCTCGGGTGCACCGTACATATCGTGAGGACGGATCTCGGGTGGACGCGGTCGGGTGGGCAACGGGATGATCGAACTACCGGACGTCGAGGCGACCGTCGACTTCGGGCGGCGGCTCGGTTCCCTACTTCGGGCAGGCGACCTGGTGCTGCTCGCGGGCCCGCTCGGTGCGGGTAAAACGGTGCTGGCACGCGGGATCGCGGCAGGCATGGGGGTTTCCGGCAGGGTCAGCTCCCCGACATTCGTGCTCGCGCGGGTGCATCCGGCCGCGGCAGGGGGTGTCGCACTTGTCCATGTCGATGCCTACCGCCTGGGCGGCAGCCTGGCTGAACTGGATGACCTTGACCTGGACACCGACCTGGCCGCTTCGGCGGTGATCGTGGAGTGGGGCGAGGGGTCCGCCGAACGGCTTTCCGAGAGCTACCTGCTGATCCAACTGGACCGCCGGGAGGATGACACCCGCGTCGCCCGACTGCGTCCGCACGGTGACTGGCGCACCCGCGAACTGCCATGACCGAGCGTCTCGCCAGCGTCGTACTGTGAGCGAACGTGCAGGCCGACGCCCGTAATCCACCGACACCGTGGCGTCCGATCACCGCGATGGCGTTGGGCACGGTGCTCAACCCATTGAACTCCTCAATGATCGCGGTTGCGCTGGTGGTGCTCGGCAGGGACTTCGGGGTGTCGATAGCCTCGGTGACCTGGGTGGTTTCCGCGTTTTATCTTGCGGCAGCCGCCGGACAGCCGCTTATGGGCCGGATCGCCGACCTGATCGGCCCGAAGCGGATTTTCATAGCTGGGATGGTGCTGGTCGCCGTCGTCGGTGTGACCGCGCCATTCGCGCCGAACTTCGTGGTGCTCGTGGGGTTCCGGGTGTTGCAGGCGATCGGCACCTCGGTCGCCTACCCCTCGGCGATGGCGATGCTGCGGGTGCTGGAGCGCGGCGCGCCGCGTGGTTCGGGGCGTGGGCTGGCCGCGGTGGCAACCGCGAACACTCTCGGCGCCGCGATCGGGCCGGTACTGGGTGGAGTATTGGTGGCGGTCGCGGGCTGGCAGGCACTGTTCTGGGTCAACGTGCCACTCGCGCTCGCGGCCGTGGCGACGATCCTGCTGTGGGGCCCCGCTGATCCCGAGGTCCGCAGGGGTACGGCACGCACGCTGCTCGCCGAGTTGGACCCGCCAGGGGTCGTGCTGTTCACGCTGGGGCTGGTGGCGCTGCTCAGCTTCCTGCTCGGGCTCACCGATCCGGGGCGCTTGTGGCTGTTGCCCGCCGCTCTCGCGCTGCTCGCGGGATTCGTGTGGTGGGAGTTGCGCGCCGCGCGGCCGTTCATCGATGTGCGGACGCTGGTTGCAAACCGGTCGTTGCTGGGGACGTACGCACAGTTCGCGGCGTTCAATCTCGTGTACTACGGCGCGTTCTACGGGTTGCCTCAATGGCTGGAGTCCGGCCGGGGGTATGCCGCCGATCAGGCGGGGCTGCTGGTGTTGCCGATCGCGCTTCTTGGCGCGCTGCTGACACCGGTTGCGGCCAGGTTGATCGCCCGCTACAGCGTGTGGCATGCGCTGGTTCTCGGTTCCGGCGCGCTGCTGCTCGGCTCGGGCTCGCTGCTGTTGTTCAACGCTGCCACCCCGGTCGTGCTGATCCTGGCCGGTTGTGCGCTGCTCGGTGTGCCGTTCGCGTTCAACAACCTCGGCCTGCAGTCGGCGATGTACGCCTCGGCTCGCCGTGCCGAGGTCGGTACCGCGGCCGGATTGTTCCAGACCGCACGCTATCTCGGCGCCATCCTGTCGACGAGCGTGCTTGGCCTGCTGTTCTCCGATCACATCGGAGCCGGTGAGCTGCACCAGGTGTCCTACCTGATGATCGGTATGACGGTGCTGCTGTGCGTGGTAAGCGTGGTGTCGCGGCGAGGTTGCCGGAGCAGCTGATCGTGCGGGCCACGCAGGTCGTAGGCTTGGTAACCGTGCTCGTGCTTGCGATCGATACCGCCACCCCCGCCGTCACCGCCGGTGTTGTGGAGCTGACGGACGTCCCGCGTACCCGTGCGGTGCGGGTGAGCCTGGACTCCCGAGCGCATACCGAGTTGCTCACCCCGCACGTGCTGGCATGCCTCGCCGAGGCTGGGCTGGGGTTCGCCGAGTTGGACGCGATCGTGGTCGGGGTGGGGCCAGGGCCGTTCACCGGGTTGCGTGTCGGGATCGTCACCGCCGCGGCGTACGGCCAGGCCACGGGGGCGCCGGTGTACCCGGTGTGCACGCTGGACGCGATCGCCACCGCCGTCACGGGCGCGGTACTGGTGGCCACCGACGCCCGCCGCCGCGAGGTGTACTGGGCACGGTACGACGACCGCGGCATCAGGGTTGACGGCCCGCACGTGCGGGCACCGGCGGCGCTGGCAGGTATGGACGTGCCGTGCGCGGCGGGTGCGGGTGCCCGCCGGTATTCCGAGGTACTGGGACTCCCGCAGGCA
>JBOHEL010000400.1:0-4845 GCA_050700995.1 Sciscionella sp.
CGGTCACCGAGTAGTAGGACGCCTGCCCCTTGATCGGGCATACGGTGTGGTGATCGGTGGCGTGCAGCACCTCCGAGCGCACATCCTCCGGCGGGAAGTACCGCACGAGCGGCAGCTCGGTCCCACGCACCGACTCGTGCACTATTCGGGTCGCTGTGCTCTCGGCGACAGCCTCGCCGTTCACCGTCACTCTGACCCGCTCGGCACTCGGCTCGCTCCATGCACGATGTTCGCTCATGCCCACCAAGCGTACCCGCTGAAATCACATCGCCAGACGCAACAATTCGCCTGTCATATCACAGTAGAACACACTGAAATGACTGTTTATTGAGTGACATTTTTCGTATTCGCTATTCAAGGAGCCACCTAGCAACGAAAACCGCTACCCTGACGTGCGTGACTCCACACTCAGCCGCACCGAGCGTCGACTCCGAGGTCGGAAGGCTACGGACGGTCCTACTGCACCGGCCGGGCGCCGAGCTCAAGCGGCTGACCCCGCGCAACAACGACCAGTTGCTGTTCGACGGCGTGCCATGGGTGGACCGGGCGCAGCAGGAACACGACGCGTTCGCCAACCTGCTGCGCGCTCGCGGCGTCGACGTGCTGCTGCTGGCCGACCTGCTCACCGAAGCGCTGCAAGATCCTCGCGCCAGGGTCGCCGGCGTGCGCTGCTGCGTCGACGAGCGCAGGCTGGGCATCGACCTCGCAGACACCCTGCGGTCCCACCTTTCGACGATGGACACCAAGGGCCTCGCCGGTGTGCTGATGGCGGGCATGACCTTCGAGGAGCTGCCCGCCGCGGAGGGCGCCTCCCTGGTCATCCGGATGCACGCACCGCACGATTTCGCCGTTGACCCGCTGCCGAACCTGCTGTTCACCAGGGACTCCTCGGCGTGGGTCGGCGATCGTGTCGCCGTAGCCTCGCTGGTGATGCCCGCCAGGCGCCGGGAATCGGCGATCACCGACCTGATCTATGCCTACCACCCCAGGTTTTCCTGCACGGCCCGCGCCTACGGTGCGCACTCCGCGCCGGTGGAAGGCGGCGACGTGCTGCTGCTCTCGCCCGGCGTACTGGCAATCGGGGTCGGCGAGCGCACCTCGCCAGCCGGGGCGGAGTCCTTCGCGCGCTCCGCGTTCACAGACGGGCTGGCGCACACTGTGCTCGCGGTACCGATCGAGCAGCAACGCGCCACGATGCACCTGGACACCGTGTGCACCATGGTCGATACGGATGCCATGGTGATGTACCCGGCAATCCGGGAGACGCTGATGGCCTACCCGCTGCACCGGAACGGCGACGGCGGGGTGCTGGTGGATGGGCCGACCCCGTTCCTCTCGGCAGCCGCTGCGGCGATGGGGATCGAACGGCTGCGGGTGATCGACACCGGGCTTGACCCGGTTACCGCCGAGCGTGAGCAGTGGGATGACGGCAACAATACCCTGGCGCTGGCACCGGGTGTGGTGGTGGCCTACGAGCGGAATGTGGAAACCAACGCGCGACTCGCCGACGCCGGTATCGAGGTCCTGCCCATCGCGGGTTCCGAACTCGGCTCCGGCCGAGGCGGGCCGAGGTGCATGTCCTGCCCGGTGTCGCGGGCGGACCTGCCGAGCTAACGCTCTGCGAGCGCCGCGGGCAGCCGGAAGGTACCGTCGCACGCAGGGAAATCGTGCACCGCCACAACGGCGGCCGCCGGGATCGGCCCGTAGATGTGCGGGAACCACGGCCCAGCAGGCCCTTCCGGCAGGCCAGGCTCCCAGCGCAGCGGCACATCCAGCCGCCGCGGGTCGATCTGCAGCAACACCAGGTCGGTGCGTCCCGCGAAGATCCGGTTCGCGGGCAGGTGCACCGTCCCAGGGTCAGAGCAGTGCACGAATCCTTCGGTCGCGAGCGATGCCGCGTGGTAGCTGGCGCCGGTGGCGTCGAAGTCGGCACGGCCGCAGATGTGCAGGATCACGGCGCTCAGGCTACTGAACCGGTGCGGCCTACCGCAGCGTGACCTGGCGGCCGCGCAGGCCGTAGAGCGAGCGGCGCTCCGACTCGGTCAGCGGCTCCGCATCCAGAGCGGAGAGCACGTCGGCAAGCCGGGCCCCCAGTGCCTCGGCAGGCTCGGCCCACTCCCTGGCGTGGGACTCCGGATCGAGGTCCCACACCGGAACCAGCAGCCCGTGCGCCCGGAACGAGCCCGCATAGCGGGAGCCCTCGCCTAGAGTCAGCTGGCCCCGCGCGGCCAGCTTCGCCATCGCGGGCAGCAGCTGCTCCTCGGGTTCCTGGCGGACCCAACGCAGGTGTGCCTTGTCCCCCGCGTCGACCCAGTACGCGGCGCGCACCCCCGGTGCCTCCACCCGCGCGGTCGGCATGATCGCCGCGTTCGCACGCTCAAGCGACAGCGCCACCTCGGGCGTGGACTCCTCGCCGTCGGGAATCCACCAGGCGAAGTCGTCGTGCATCTGCGGCACCAGCTCGGCGTCGGCGGCGAGCAGATCCTGTAGCCGCTTGCCCTCCCCACCGGTATCCGCCACCGGCAGCGCGGCGCCGGACGCCGCGGTGCCTGCCCAGTCCACCGCGCGGCCGAGATCGCGGCTGATATCGCCGGAGCGGGTCTGCACCTGCATGCCCACCAGCGCTTCGTGCTCGCCGCGCACGATCCCGGCGGCGGCCATCGGCAATACCGTGCAGAGCGTGATCTTGCGGTCGGTGCCGAGCGGAAGTTCCACGGTGGCCGACGGCACGAACTCCCGCAATGCGACGAGCTCGCACTCCGCGGCCAGCCCGGCGAACGGCCTTGTCACGATCACGTCGCCAACCCCGCCTGGCGCCCCGTGGCACACCTTGTACCGCTTGCCGGAGCCGCACGGGCATGGTTGTTTGGGGTTGATGCCATCCCTCTGCTCAACACGCTTACCGACCGCTGCCCGCTTGCTCATCGACCACTCCTCTGTTCGCCAGGGTCGGCGGCGACACTACCCACCGAGCAGCTTGCGGGTGGTGACCGGGGAGTTCGTCGCGATGTAGTGCACACCCAGCCGCGCGCACAGTTCGATATCCGCGGGATCGTCGACCGTCCAGCAGTAGGTGTCGTTGCCGTGCGCCGCGGCCCGCGCCACATAGCCGGGATCGACACGAAGCAGCCTGATGCCTGGACCGGTGATATCCGCCCAGCGGGGCAACGAGCCCTCTCGACGTGCCGCGCTGAGCTGCCTGACCAGCAGCACCGTCGGAACCCGTGGCGCGTAGTGGCGCATCCTGCGCATCGCGGCCGAGGAGAACGACATCGCGAATACGATCGACTCCCCACTCGACGCGGGTTCCGCGAACCCGTGCTTGCTGAGCAACGCGACCAGTTCGGCTTCGACGATGCCGGAGTAGCGCACCGGATGCTTCGTCTCCACGAACAATTTCGTACCCGGATTGTCGGCCACCAGCCCGAGCAGCGCATCCAGCGTCATCAGCGTGCGCGCTGCCGGGTCGGACGAGCCGCCTGTGACCCGCTCGGCCAGCAAGTCGTCAGCGGATTCCGGCAACTCATCGTGCCAGCGGCCGTAATCCAGCTCGGCCATCCGCTCCAGCGTTAGCTCGCTGACGACACCCCGACCCGTCGAGGTGCGATCGACCCGGCGGTCGTGCACGCACACCAAGTGCCCGTCCCGCGTCAGGCGCACATCGCATTCCAGCGCTTCCGCGCCCTGCTGTATCGCCAAGTCGTAAGAAGCCAGGGTGTGCTCCGCACGATGTGCGGAGGCGCCGCGATGCGCGACGACGACGGGTGGCACAACGCAATCGTGCCATACCCGCCACGGTGTCTCACGCAGTTTCTCCTGGCGTTTCGGCGCGGAACGCCAGTACTGAGTGCGCATATGATCGCCACCGTGAGCGACTGGCCGTTCGATCCCGCCGACCCGCTGTTCCTGGCCGACCCGTACCCGGTGTTCGACACGATGCGGGAGGCGGGTGGCGTGCGCGAGCACGAGGGCCTCGGCATGCCGGTCGCCGTCTCGCACGCGGCCTGCTCCGCGGTATTGCGCCACCGCTCACTCGGCAGGATCTTCTCCGATGCCACACCACTGCGCCAGTTCCCGGCATTCAACCTGCTGCACCACAACTCCTTACTGGAGAACGAGCCGCCCACCCACATCAGGTTGCGCCGGTTGGTGGCTGGGGCATTCGGTCGCGGCCATATCCAGCGGCTGCGCCCATGGGTGGAGCGGACCGCGAGCGCGCTGGTGTCGAACCTGGCGGACGCGATCACCGTTGGCGGCGAAGCCGACCTGTTGACGCAGGTGGCCGCCCCACTCCCGGTTCAGGTGATCGCCGAACTGCTCGGCGTGCCTGCCGAGGACCGCCACCTGTTGCAGCCGTGGTCGAACGCGATCGTGAAGATGTACGAGTACGAGCTACCAGCCGAGCAACGGCGAGCCGCGGAACGTGCGTCCTCGACGTTCACAGGCTACCTGCGCGAACTAGCCGTCGAACGGGCGAAGCACCCTGGCGAGGACCTGATCACCGATCTGGTCGCGGCGCGGGACGCCGACGGCGACCGCCTCAGCGCGGACGAGTTGGTCGCCACCGCCGCTCTGCTGCTGATGGCAGGGCACGAGGCGAGTGTGAACGTGGTCGGGAACGGCGTTCTCGCGCTACTGCGTCACCCGCGACAGTGGCGCAGGCTGGTGACATCGCCGGAACTCACCGAAAGCTGTGTCGAAGAACTGATCCGATACGACTCGCCGCTGCAACTGTTCGAGCGCACCGCCACCGCCGAAATCCGAATCGCGGGCAGGCTACTGCGGCCCGGCGACAAGATCGCGGCGCTGCTCGGTGCCGCAGCGCGCGATCCAGCGACATTCGAG
>JBOHEL010000401.1:0-4824 GCA_050700995.1 Sciscionella sp.
ATCTCGGGCCACGTGCGGCGGGCACCTCCGAGCCTACGGGTACACCGCTGCGTTCAAGCCGGACGTCACGTCGTCAACTCGCGGAGGTCGACGAACGACTCGACCGAATAGAACAAGCCATCACCAGCACACACGATAGCCACCCTTGCAAATCAGCCTGACTGGGACACTAGGCGAGCAGTGGTGCGAGCCGCTCGGCGTGTTCGGTGAGCATCTCGACGAGCTGGGGGTTGGGGTCGGCGACGCGCGCGGGTGGTCCGCACAGCGCGAGCCCGGCGACGAGGGTGCCGGTGCTCGGATCGCGAACCGCTACCGCGAGGCAACCGCGATCGGGGCGGAGCTCCGCGCACTGGCGGGCCAGCCCGGATTGGGCGATCTTGGTCAGTTCGGCGTCCAGTTCGACCCTGTCGGTGATCGTGTGTTCGGTGAAGTTCTGCAGGTCGCGCACCAACGCGTGCCAGTCCGGCTGCTCCGCGAGCAAGAGCTTGCCCAGCGCCGACGCGTAGGGATACCGCGCGAGCACGGCTTCCTCGGTGGGCGGGTGGTCCGGGTCTGCGTCGAGCAACAAGAGGTGGCCGCTGGTGTAAGAGGCGAGGTGCACTCCCCAACGCACCAGGCCACGGAGGTGATCCAGCACGGCGCGGGCCGCAGTGGGCAGCGTGGGAGCCACCGGTACCGAGAGTCGGCCTGCTCGGCGGCCGAGGGCGAACCCTCGCAGGTCGGGTAGCCGCACCAGATACTCCTCGGCGACCAGCAGGTTCAACAGCCGGTAAGTGGTGGCGGGAGGCAGCTTCAGGGCGGTGGAGATCTCCTTGGCCGTGACACCCGGGCCTGCGGCGACGACTTCCTCGATCACGGCGAGTGCGTTGCGGACCGCTTTCGGTTGGCGGCCGGACAGGGCACCGGATTCGCCGGGCGGGCTCACGGGCGGGTGTTCTCGTCGGGGGCGCCGAGGAGGTCGGCAGCGCTGGTTTCGTCGTACACGCCGATCACGCCGAGGCACTGCGGCCGCCGCAGCCGCAGCCAGCCGAACCAGGCGGCCGCCGCGGCGGCGATCAGCAGCCAGGCGATCGGTGTCGCGCTACCCCACTGCGACACGACGAAGAACGCCAGAACGGTCAGCAGCACCGGGGCGACGACAGCGGTGGCGAGGACCGGCCCGATGGTGAGCTCCCCGATCCGGTGCAGGAACCGGGGTGCGGCGAGGCAGACCAGCAGATAGGCGACGAGATAACCGAACACCGAGGTGTTGAGCAACACCAGCAGTGCTTCCGCCGGGCTCATCCCGGCCGCCAGTAGCAACAGCACCGGGACCGCGGTGGCCACCGGAAGCGACGTCACGACCGCGATGTTCGGTGTTCGGTACCGGCGGTGCGTGCGGCCCATGGCTTGGGGCGCGACCCCTTCGCGGCCCATCGAGAACAGCACCCGCACCAGCGCCGTTCCCGCCGCCAGTGCTGCGGCGAAGAACGACATGGTGATGCCTGCGTCGAGCAGCGACGACAGCCAGGGCATATGTTGCGCGGCGGCGAGCACGTTCAGCGGCTGGCTCTGCCCGGCCAGCCCGCCGGGGATGTCGGCGAACTCCAGCTGCTGTACGTACACGGCGAACAGGTACAGCAGGCCGCAGGCCGCTGCGGTCCACCGCACCGCCTTCGGGATGGTCGAGAAGGGCCTGCGCGCCTCGACGCCGAGCGCGGCGGCGGCCTCGAATCCGATGAAGGCCCCTAGCGCAGGCAGCACGCCTGCCGCGACACCCCGCAACTGCAGGGGTGGCACACCGAACCGGTGGATCGTGCTGCCGTTCCTCACCAGCAGCACGGTGAAGATCAACAGCATCAGGGTGATCGCCAGCGCCTCCACGGTCAGCACCACCCGCGCGGACAACCGGACGCCACGGCGGATGAGTACGACCGCCAACGCGCCGAGGACGGCCGTAAGCAACGCGACGAAACCTCCGGTCATCACCGCGGCAGGCACGCCGAAGTGGCTGAACAGGGTGGTCAGGTAGGTGGCCGAGCCGACGAGCCCTGCCATGGTCAGGAAGCCGTACCCGATCAGCAGCGCGACGCCGCAGGCCAGCCCGCCTACCGGGCCAAGTCCCTTCGCGGTGAGGCTGTAGAGGGAACCGGCCACCGCCATCCGACGGGTGAAGTGGCCGATGCAGCTGCCGATCAGCAACGCAAGGCCGGTGGCCACCAGGAACGACCAGATGGCGGCCTGCCCGGCGGTCGCGGCGGCGATCGCGGGCGTCGCGGCCATCGCCGCGGTGGGCGCCGCCCCTGAGACGGACTGGCCGAGCACCTGCAGCGGACCCAACCTGCGTCGGTCCAGCCCGGACACCGGCGAGCGCGAGCGCAGCCTGCTCGCTCCGCTGGCGGCGGCGGCAAGCTCCACATAGCGCGCACGGGCCTGGACCCGCTGGTGCTGTTGCTGCATGGGCGTTTCTCCCATCGCGGTGTGCGACACCGTACCCGGCGGTCCGCCGGAATTGCAGCTACTGGCGAGTCAAATGAGAATTCCGCCAGCCGGATTCTTGCCGGACGAGAACACGATGCCTTCGTTTCCCAGGCAGGCGATCCGCCGTTGACCGCGCGGCGCCGCTGAGAGCACCGTCACAGCTCGTCCCGCTACCGCTTCGCCGGAGGCACCGATGGACACGGACACAGGCACTTCCCGAACACTCGCAGGCTCGCTCGGCGTCGGCTCGATCGTCTTCATGGTGGTGGCCGCTGCCGCCCCGCTGACCGTGATCGGCGGGGCGGTGCCGCTGGGCATCGCACTGGGTAACGGGGCGGGGATTCCTGCCACGTTCATTCTCTGCTGCGCGATCCTGTTGCTATTCGCGGTGGGATTCTGCGCGATGACCCGGCACGTCCCGGACGCGGGGGCGTTCTACACCTACATCCGCTCCGGGCTTGGCCGCACCGTCGGCCTTGGCTCCGCGTTCCTGGCCCTGGCCACTTACACCGCGGTCCAACTGGCCGTATACGGCTACCTCGGGGCGATAGCCCAAGGCCTGGTACAGCACTACGGGGGACCCATGCTGCCGTGGTGGGTGTATTCCTCGGCGGCACTGCTGCTGGTCGCGGTGCTCGGCTACCGGCGCATCGAGCTGTCGAGCAAGGTGCTTGGTGTGTTGCTGACCTGCGAGGTCGGCATCGTCCTGGTGTTCGATCTCGTGGTCAACGTGCATGGCGGCGCGGCTGGGGTCTCGACGGCGTTCGTACGGCCGTCCGCGATCGGGTCGGGTTCGCTGGGGATCGCACTGATGTTCGCCATGGCCAGCTTCCTCGGCTTCGAGGCGACCGCCGTGTACCGCGACGAGGCGCGCGACCCGAACCGCACGGTCCCCCGCGCGACCTATCTGGCGCTGTTGCTGATCGGTGGGTTCTACGCGCTGTCCTCCTGGTCTGTCGTCTCGGCGTGGGGCGATCACGCCGTCGTGGCCGAGGCGACCGCGCACCCCGGCGACATGCTGATCTCCACGGTGGGCCGCTACCTCGGATCGACCGGCGGTGACGTGGTGCAGGTCCTGTTGATCAGCAGCATCTTCGCGGCCATTCTCTCCTTCCACAACGTGGTCACGCGCTACGCCTTCTCACTGGGTAACGGCGGCGGCCTTCCGGCGGGTTTCGGCCGCAGCCATCACCGTCACGGGTCGCCGCACGTGGCCTCGCTGGCCCAGACCGCGAGCGCGGTAGCGCTGCTGGTGATCTTCGTGGTCGCGCGGCTTGACCCGGTCACCCAGGTCTTCTCCTGGATGGCGGGCACCGCCACCCTGGGCGTGCTGGTGCTGATGAGCCTGGCCTGCCTGGCGGTGATCGTGTTCTTCCGGCGCACCAGGGTCGACACCCGGCGCTGGCACACGGTGCTCGCCCCCGGGCTGGGACTGGCCGGGTTGCTCACCTGCCTGGCCCTGACCGTCGCGAACTTTCCGCTGTTGATCGGCGGCTCCCGTGGGCTCGCGCTCGGTATCGAGGCCGTGCTCGTCGCGTTCTTCGCCCTCGGCGGAGCAGTCGCGCTGCTGGCTCGCCGCGGGCGCACACCCGCCGGGCGCACCACCTATCCGCTGCATACCGAGTTGGAGGAATTAGCATGACCACCATCGACGCTCGCCCGAGCACCGCTACACACCCGTTGGACATGGTGACCGAGCAGGAAATCCGTGCGGTGAAACGGATCCTCACCGACGCAGGCCTACTGAGCGAGACCGTGCGGTACGCGTTCTGCGCCCCCGAGGAGCCGGACAAGACCGACGTGCTGGCGCACCGGTCCGGCGAACCGGTGGACCGCCGGTTCCGCGTGTTGCTGCTGGACCTGGCCACCGGCGACTCGAAGGACGCCGTCGTATCCACCTCCCGCTCGGCGGTGGACAGTGTGGTGGAACTGGAAACCGCGACCGGCGGTCAGCTGCCGATCATCGACGCCGAGTTCGACCTGATCGAGCAGATCCTCGTCGCGGACCCGCGCTGGTGCGCGGCGCTGGCCCGCCGCGACCTCGACCCGGCGACCGTGCGCGCGGTGCCGCTCTCGGCAGGCGCCTACGGCGATCCCGACGAGGTCGGCAGGCGGGTCGTGCGTGCCTTCGGCTTCTACCAGGCGCACGAGAAGGACCATCCGTGGGCGCATCCGGTGGACGGGCTGGTCGCCTACGTCGACCTCACCCGCAGGCAGGTCACCAAGGTGATCGACCACCGCATGCTGCCCGTTCCCGCCGAGCCGGGCAACTTCGACGACCCCGAGCAGACCGGCCCGCAGCGGGACACGCTCAAGCCGATCGAGATCAGCCAGCCGCAGGGACCGAGCTTCACCCTCGACGGC
>JBOHEL010000402.1:0-4819 GCA_050700995.1 Sciscionella sp.
TGCAGGATTTCCAGACGATCCTGGGTTACGCGCAGCAACACCATCTGGCGCGGTTGACGTTCTGGTCGGTCAACCGGGACCGTCCCTGCACCGGCGGCGGGTCCAGCACCTGCTCGGGGCAGCCGCAGCAACCGTGGGACTACACCAGAATCCTCGCGCAGTACGCAGGTTGATCTTCCGGGCACAGGCCCCGAGGCCGAATGGGTTCGCGCCGGAGGGCACACACAATCCGCAGGCGCGATGGGTTGTCACGCGCCAACCCCAACACACTCCTCATGCCGCTTGAGATTCGAAGGAGAGTTCGATGGACAGGATGGATAGGCGGAGCTTTCTCGGCTTGACCGCGGCCGCCGCCGTACCGATGACCGCTGGGTTCGCGGGGCATGCGCAGGCCGCACCGGCAAGATCCTCGGATTTGCCAGACCTTGGCCCGAGCGTGCTGATCTTCGATCCGTCCCAGCCGGACGTGCAGGCCAAAGTCGATCAGGTTTTCGCCGCACAAGAGTCCAACCAGTTCGGCACGCAGCGGTACGCCTTGCTGTTCAAACCAGGTGCATACTCGGTCAACGTCAACGTCGGCTTTTACACATCGGTCGCGGGCCTGGGATCCGGGCCGGACGATGTCACCATCAACGGTGGTGTGACCGTGGATGCCGGCTGGTTCAACGGCAACGCGACGCAGAACTTCTGGCGTTCGGTGGAAAACCTGTCGATCGCACCGGCCGGGGGTTTCGATCGCTGGGCGGTGGCGCAAGCGGCGCCGTTCCGGCGGATCCACGTGCGCGGCGATCTCAACCTGTCGCCGACCGGGTACGGTTGGGCAAGCGGTGGCTACATCGCCGACAGCAAGATCGATGGGACCGTGCAGCCGTACTCGCAGCAGCAGTGGCTGACGCGGGACAGCCAGATCGGCAGCTGGCTCAACGGCGTGTGGAACATGGTGTTCTCCGGGGTGGCCGGTGCGCCGGCGCAGAGCTTCCCCGATCCGCCGTACACGGTACTCGACAACAGTCCGATCACCAGGGAAAAGCCGTACCTGTACCTCGACACCGCCGGTTCTTACGCGGTGTTCGTGCCCGCGCTGCGTACCGGCACCCGGGGCGTGAGCTGGGCGGGCGGAGCCAGCCCAGGCAACTCTGTGCCGCTCACCCAGTTCTATGTCGCCAGACCGGGCGACACCGCCGCCGCCATCAACCAGGCGCTCGGCCAGGGCAAGCACCTGCTCCTGACGCCTGGTGTGTACCAGCTCGATCGGCCGATCGAGGTCACCTCGGCCGATACGGTCGTGCTGGGCCTCGGATACGCGACGCTGACACCCACAGCAGGCACGGCCGCGATGACGGTCGCCGATGTCGACGGAGTCAAGGTGTGTGGTGTGCTCTTCGACGCCGGGGCCACCACGTCGCCGGTGCTGCTGCGGCTCGGTGGTGAGGGGGCGAACGCCCGCCATGGCGCGAACCCGACGTCAGTGCAGGACGTCTTCTTCCGGATCGGTGGTGCCGGGGCGGGTTCGGCAACGACAAGTCTGGAGGTCAACAGTAGCGATGTTCTGATCGACCACATCTGGGCCTGGCGAGCCGATCACGGCTCCGGTGTCGGCTGGAGCACCAACCCCGCCGACACCGGTGTGGTTGTCAACGGCAGCGGCGTGCTGGCCTACGGGCTCTTCGTCGAGCATTACCAGAAGTACGAGGTGATCTGGAACGGCGACGGCGGAAGAACCATCTTCTTCCAGAACGAGATGCCCTACGATCCACCGAATCAGGCCGCCTGGCGGACCGATGCGCAGGGGTACGCCTCCTACAAGGTCGCAGACGGTGTCAGCAGCCACGAGGCGTGGGGCGTGGGCAGCTACTGCAACTTCACCGCTGACCCGAGCATCGTGGCCGCGCACGCGTTCGAGGTACCGGCGGTAGCGGGAGTGTCCTTCCACGACCTACTCACAGTGTCGTTGGGCGGCAAGGGAAAGATCACGCACATCATCAATGGTAAGGGCGGCCCCGCGCAGGGAACAGACACGGTACCTGCGTACCTGACGAGCTTCGTCGGTTCCGGCGCGGCTGGGCGGTGAGGCAACGATGGAGCACTCCGGATTCCAGCTCGGCAGGCGCGGCTTCCTCACCGGAATCGCGATGACCGCCCCTCGCCGCGCCGAAGGTGGCTTCGGCATTGGGCTCCACGAGTTCATCGGCGAGGCGCGCGGCGGGTGCGCTCCCCATGACGGTGGTGAACAACTCGGGCTCCTATCGAAATGGGTCGATCCGCTTCTACATCGTTGATACCGGTCTCGGGACCAATGCGCAGTGCTACGTGGCTCCTACGGCAGCTTGAGGCCGGTTTCGCTTTCGCTCAACGGGCCCGACGGCTACGCCGACCTGTCGATATCGCTCGCGTCAGCAGGCAACACCACTACCGATATTCCGCCCAACATGCTTCGGCGACACAACCCACGACCGACCCGGCGCACTACTACCTCAACGCGGTGACGAATCACCCTGCCGAGGTCATGCACGCCCACACGGTCGACGGCAGGGCGTATGGATTCCCGTTCGACGACGTCGCGGGTGGGGCCTCCTACCTGCAAGACGCCACGCCGAGTGGTTAGATCGTGACGTTGACACCGTTCACATGACGCCGGGTGAATCAACTGGTTGGGGGCAGCGGTAGCCGTCGCCGTAAGGTGGTGGGCATGGCGAACACGATCGACGGTGATGCGCTGCGCGGCAGGGTGGCGCGGCTGCGGGAGGCCGGTGCGCGCGCCGGCGTTGACGCGCTGCTGATAACCCCCGGCTCGGATCTGCGATACCTCATCGGCGCGGGCGGGGAGTCCCACGAGCGCCTGACCTGTCTCGTGCTGTCCACTGTGGATGCCGCGACGACGCTGGTGGTACCGAAACTGGAGTACCCCGGCTACGCGGGGCTCGGCCTGGCCGATATCGGTGTGGAAGCCGTGACGTGGGTGGACGGCGAGAACCCGCATGCGATCGTGGCAAAACTGCTCGGCGGTAACGCCCGCAGGGTCGCGGTGGCAGATGCGATGCCCGCCCTGCACGTGCTGCCGCTGCGGCGCGAACTGCCGGAGTCGGAACAGGTGCTGGCGGCTCCGGTGCTGCGGGAGTTGCGGATGCGCAAGGACACCGAGGAGATCGAGCAGCTCGCTGTCGCGGGCGCCGCGATCGACCGGGTGCACGCGAACATGGCGCGGTGGCTGCGGCGGGGCCGCACGGAGGCGGAGGTCGGGGCCGATATCGGGGCGGCAATCGTGGCGGAGGGCCACAGCCGGGCCGACTTCGTGATCGTGGGTTCCGGTCCGAACGGCGCCAGCCCGCATCACGACGTGTCCGACCGCGTGATCGAGCCTGGCGATGTGGTGGTGGTGGACATTGGCGGGCCGATCGGTTCTGGCTACAACTCCGACTCCACCCGCACCTACAGCATGGGTGAGCCGTCGGCAGAGGTATCGCAGGTGTACGCGGTGTTGCGGGCCGCGCAGCAAGCCGCGGTGGACGCGGTGCGCCCCGGTGCGAGCGCGGAGTCGATCGACGCCGCAGCCCGCGAGCCGATCGCGGCGGCGGGTTACGGCGAGTACTTCATCCACCGCACCGGCCACGGCATCGGGTTGGACGTGCACGAGGAGCCCTACATCGTGGGCGGCAACACCACGCCGATTGAGGCGGGGATCGCGTTCTCGGTCGAGCCTGGCATCTATTTTCCAGGACGCTGGGGCGCACGGATTGAGGACATCGTGGTGGCCACCGCGGGCGGGGTGCGGCGGCTGAATGACCAGCCCCACGAGCTGGTGGTGCTGTGACGCCACTGGAGCCGATCGACCGCGCGATCCTGCGGGAACTCGTAAGCGACGGCAGGCGCAGCTTCACCGAACTCGCGGAGCGGGTGGGGTTGTCGGTGTCCGCGGTGCATCAGCGGGTGCGGCGGCTGGAACAACGCGGCGTGGTGCACGGTTACACCGCAAGGCTGGACACCGAGCAGATCGGCCTGCCGCTGACCGCGCTGATCTCGCTGACCCCGATCGACCCGGCAGCGCCGGATGACTATCCGCAGCGGTTGCAGCACCTGGCACAGATCGAGTCGTGCTACTCGGTGGCCGGTGACGAGTCGTACGTGGTGCTGGTCCGGGTGGCCTCTCCTGCCGGATTGGAGGATCTGCTGCGGCAGATCAGGGAGGTGGCGAACGTGTCGACCCGTACAACCGTAGTGCTCTCCACCCCCTACGAGCACCGACCCCCCGCGGTCTGACGAGCGCCCTCCCTGGGCGCTGCGTCGACAATAAGCCGGTACGAAGAGTGACGAGAGCTGACGGAAGGTTGTTGCGGCGTGAGTTCCGCGCTGAGTGAGCTGCGCGCGAGGCTGCCCGAGTTGACGGCGGCCGACGCGTACCGGCTGCGTCGCAGGCTCGACGGTGCCTGCAACGCGAAGGACGCCGAGGCGCGTGCCGCGCGTATCGCCGCCGACATCGAGGCGGCCGAGCGCAGGGTGGCGGCCCGAAAATCGGCGGTGCCTGCGGTGACGTACCCGTCGGCGCTGCCGATCGCGCAGCGCAAGGACGACATCGCCGCGGCCATCCGCGATCACCAGGTGGTGGTGGTCGCGGGGGAGACCGGCTCCGGTAAGACCACCCAGCTGCCGAAGATCTGCCTGGAGTTGGGGCGCGGTGTGCGCGGGCTGATCGGTCACACCCAGCCGCGCAGGCTGGCGGCTCGCACGGTCGCCGAGCGGATCGCCGAAGAGTTGGGTACACCGCTGGGCTCCGCTGTCGGGTACCAGGTGCGTTTCAACGATGCCACCGGCGAGGACACGC